>DAOVMD010000257.1 GCA_030630935.1 Candidatus Mcinerneyibacteriota bacterium
CTCCAATATTAATAGAAGTTGAGAAACTAAAAAAGCCCTTTAAAGTTCCATGGTTAAAAAATAAAACTATTGAGATAGTATGGACTCCATAATATTCTATTTTATATGACGATTAAACTACTTGCGAAAATCGGTGTTTAATATAAAATGACTCTAAATTTAAACAAAGAAGGAATTATATGAATCAAAGATATTTGAATCCAGAGAAATTTCAAGAATCTATTACAAAGGAGTTAAATGTAGTAAGTAATAGAGTTAGAAATCTTATTGGTGATGCAAACTGGGGAGATGAAGGCAGATATAAAGAGGCAGTACTTAAGAATGTAATAAGAAGATTTTTACCCTCAAACTTATCAATAGGCTCAGGTTTTATAGTTAGAAGTAGAGATAGTAGTAATAACATTAGCATTTCAAAGCAAATAGATATAATAATCTATGAAAATACAATCCCTGTTTTATTTTCAGAGGGTGATTTGATTATTACTACCAATGAAAATGTAAAAGCTATTATCGAAGTAAAAACAAAAATTTATAATAATCAGTTCGAAAAGATTCTAAATACCACAATAGAAAATGCAAAATTTATGGAAGATTTTAATAAATTTAATGGTGTATTTTCTTTTGAACCTGAAACTGAAGATCTTGATCTACAAATTAATAAAATAAAAGAAGTCTTAAAAATATTGGGAGAAGATGGAAAATATATTAATCATATTTCTATAGGACCATATATTTTTATAAAATACTGGAAAAAAGACGAAAACATGTGTAATAATTACAACTCGCATTTTGGTTGTTATGGTATTTATAAGTTTAGAAATAATAATGAATCAAAGCAATTATCTTTTTCATACTTTATCTCAAATCTTCTATATTTATTAACAAATAAAAGACTTAATAAGAGATTATGGTATTTATTTCCAATAAAAGGAGGAAAGGAACAATATCGTTTTGAAACGGTATTTCTAAAGGAATAAAAGGAATAGGGTGCCGGCCTCTTACTTCTTTTTTGAAAAAATTTTCATATAGTGAATTGGTGATTAACGACAATTAGAATTACCGGGAAACGAAAATTAGAATTGCTGCCATCAATTGCCTTGATTATAAAATAAGTATCATCTTCTCTAAATATGTGATTTTATATTTCATATACAAATGGGAAAACCTCAGAAATGCAGGACTTCTTATAATATCTTTAACATCTCTTCAAGGATATCAAGATTCGAATTAAATTGCAGAAGTTTAAAGAATGTTTTAAGGTAGGTATTTTTATTAGAAGTTTTATTGATTATAGATTGTACTTTTAAAGATCCTGAGAATAGAGAGAAATAGTATAAAAAGTTAGAGAAGTCTGGGGTCTGATTTTGATTAAAATTAAAAATCAACCCGGGGTTTTCAGTAATCTGTATTATTTCCTTTTTAATATTCAAGTCTGCCTCAAAAACCTTTTTAATTTTTAAATATTCAAAGTATGCTTTTAATGTATAAAAGGATAATTGAGAATTCAATAAATTATTTAGATAATCAAGGTCTTTATTTGTCACCTTTAATTCCTTTTTATATTCCTTAACGAAATCTAAAGCCAACCTTGATGCAGCGTTTGCAATTCCTTCTGAGACAGGTTTATTAAAAAATTGAACTCCCGGTTTGAAATCAGCATTAAAACAACCTGGCATCTCTCTTGAATAGAATCCGTTTAAAGCATGCCCAAAATATTCATGGAAAATAGTAGGCAGTATCAATATCCAGTTATAAGATATCTTATTCTTCTTCAAAAATACTAAGACAAAATTAATATCAATATTAATCATCTGCAATCCCGGGTTATAATTTGACCCGACATTGTATTGTATCAAATCAACGGTAATATTAAACCCCGATGGGATTAACTTTTGTTTGAAGCCCCAGTCAATGATCATTGGTTTGATCTTTTTAAATTCTTCCTTCAGGTTGCAATAAATATTATCATTAAGTTCATGTAACCGGTTATATGAATATTGAGTTTCAAGTGAATAATATTTCCAGAGCTGCTTATAATCCATGTTCCTCAGGTAAAGTTCCAGGTTCTTTAAAGAATCATTGCCGAATAAAACTTTACAAAAATCATCAATTGAGAAATTCTTATAATTAAATTGAAAATCACCTCTTGCTTGACAAGCTTGTAATCCTCGTGAAATTTGCTTCAAAATTAATGCTTCAAATTTCGAACCCGGTTTAGTTTTTTTTATACTTTTTTGTAACCTGGAAATATCGTTTGATATAAGATTATAACCATAAGTGTTTGGAAATTCTTTATTGGTCTTTTGAAATATTTCAAATTTTTCAAGGAATTTATTATACTCTAAGAGTATCTTAGTAATGTTTTTATTGATTTTTTTCATATTCTTCCAGGGTTTTAAGTAAAAATTTAATATTTTTATTAATAGATTTTCCACTCATTGAAACAGTAATTGAAATCACTTCAAATATTTCCTGTTTTGTCGCGCCATTTTCAAGTGCTGAGATAAGGTGTGTTTTTACGCATGAATCACAATCTTGAAGCAGTCCCATGGCAATCCTGATAAATTCCATATATTTATATGAGAAGACTCGTTCATCTCTTTTCCGGGACCAGAATTTCTTGAAATGTTCAGCAAAATCTGGATATTCTTCCCGGAAGGAGTTTACAAATGCTTCCGATGCCCTTTGTTTTTGTAGGTCTTTATTATTTTCCATCTTTAATCTTTGTCTTTTTAAAGAAATTATTTAATATAAAATATATGATATAATCTTCATATATTATGATCTTCACCTTTGCAGTTAATCCCGGGCGTATAATTCCCTCTTTAATATATTTATCGAATTTATCATCTGTAATTTTCACAGAGCCTTTATAATATGTTAGCTTAGAAGAATTATCCTGAATAGGTAAGTTTGAGATTTCTATAAGTTCCCCAGAAAAGATGTCAAATTCAATATATGGTAATGCAGTTATAAAGATTTTTGTTTCCATTCCGACTTTAACCCGAGTAAGTTTAGTCTCCGGGACATTAATTTCAACTACCCATTCGGATTGGGTTTCTTGAAGTACAAGCTTACCTTGAAAGTCTATGGACTCGGAAGTTTTGAAGAAAAATGATAGTACGAAAAGAATTACAACTAAAGAAATAATAACTAAAATAAATGACCTTAGCAATTTCTCTGTATAGAAGAAGAATTTATCGTTCTTATCTTTTTTCATTTAATACACCGTTAATCTATTATATAAATTTTTATAAACCTTAGACGAACTCATTAGTTCTTCATGTTTTCCCTGCTCAACAATCCCGCCTTTTTCAACTACAAAGATTGTATCAGCATCTTTAATTGTTGAGAGCCGGTGAGCAATTATCAATGTTGTCCGATTTTTCCTAAGTTCTTTTAATGCTTCCTGTATGAACTGTTCAGATTCTAAGTCCAGGGAAGATGTCCCTTCATCAATAATTAGAATAGGAGGTTTCATAAACAGGATTCTTGCAAGCGCCACCCTTTGTTTTTGTCCCTGGGATAATCTTGAACCTCTTTCCCCGATAATAGTATTAAGGCCTTCCGGGAGTTTCTCAATAAACTCATCAACGTGTGCAGCTTTTGTTGCCTGGTTAAGCAGATCCGCACTATAATTTTCTCTTCCGAGTGTAATATTATCAAGGACTGTTCCGTAGAACAAGAATGGATCCTGCATTACAATACCTATCTTCTCTCTCAAGGAATCAACTTTAATATCTTTAATATTGAAATTGTCAATCTTAACGATTCCCGAAATCGGGTCATAGAATCTTGGAATGAGACAGGCAATGGTAGTTTTGCCTACACCGCTCTTTCCTACTAATGCAGCAGTTGTACCTGCAGGAATCTTTAAATTTATATTTTGGAGAATAAAATTCTCCTTGTCATAACTGAAAAACACATCTTTAAATTCAATGTCACCCTTAATGTCATCCGGGAGGTCCTGAGCATTTGGAGCATCAGCAATCTGGGAAGGAATATCATAAATTTCAAAAAATCTATTCGTATGAACAAGTGTAATCTGGATATCCTGAGTTAACGTTATCATCTCCCGGATAGGGTTGTAAAGATACCCGACAAACATGGTGAATGCAAGATATTTTCCCAGGGATAAGTCGCCTGATAAAATATGTGACCAACCATACCACATATAAAGAAAGATACTAATTGACCTGAAAAATTGGAGAATAAAGAACGCTCCATTCTGAATGAAACCCGATTGGACTTTTAATTTGAATAATTCATTATAAAGATTTTTTATCCTGATCTTTATTCTCTCTTCAATCTTTAATGACTGAACAGTCTTAATTCCTGACAGGGATTCGTAATTCTTTGCGGCGACTTCCGCACCTTTTTCTGCTGCTGCTTTTGTATATTTCCGTACAAGCTTATTTGTATATGAATAAAGAATTGCGTCTAAAGGCAGGAGACATATCGCGATTAAAGCTAAAACGGGGTGTATTAAGAAAATAATTACAGGAAAAACTATTAATGAAAGAATATTCATTATAATCCGATTAATAAGATCAGTAATTCTATAGATGGATTCACCGGCATCCCTGAATCTTGAAATGATCTCCCCAACCTCTCGGGAATCATAGAAGTTAAATGATAAATTTAAAAGATGTGAGAAAAACCGTAACTGAACATCGATCCACATCTTTAAACCCATATTAAACATGAAGAAATTTCTCAGGAACGAAAACAACGCCCCGGTTATTGCGAATAATAAAATCGAAATAATAATGAAGAGCATAAGGTCGGTATTCTGCTCAGGATAAACCTTATCAACTAAAATCCGGGTTAACCATGGAATCGGGAGAGAAAATAATGTGACAATTATCCCCGCGATAATCGACTCCGCAACATAACCCCAATAATGCTTAACTAACTTTGCAAATCTAAATAATTCTTTCATATAAAATATTTTAATATATTTAGACGGATTTGTCAAGGAAAAAAAAGTTCATGATGTTACAATATGAAAATGTTAACATTAATTACTAAATAGAAATGTTAACTTTTTACTTGCTTACTAATCTTTTAACATGATATAATTCACCTCCGAAGTGAGGGAGCGGGAGCGACCGAACAAAGGAGGTGAATTA
>DAOVMD010000468.1 GCA_030630935.1 Candidatus Mcinerneyibacteriota bacterium
TATTGGGGAGACGTGCCATGGCACGTCTCTACGAACTATAAAACGACTATTTTCTGTTCTCTGCTATCTGATTTCAGATTTATCTTGACATTTATAACAATTTATTCTAAAATAATATTCAAGAGAAGTAAAGTGGAAGATTGCAAGGTAATATTCTTAACTTTAGGAGAGCACAATGAAACATACTAGAATTTTAATTATATTATTTTTAATCGTGGTTTATTCTTCATCATGTACAACTACTGATGATCAACAAATTGACCAAGCCCGTCCAGATATTCAATCCCGTGATTTAATTAAAATATCTGTATCAACTACTATGGCAGATAAAGATATTTTAATATTAGATGAGATAAATAAAAAGGAAATCACTATCCATAAATTAAATGAAGGAGTTTATATTGGTGAATTAAAATATGATGAAGTTACTTTTATTTCAAGGGTTGTAATTTATAATGGAAAGATTGTAAAAATAGATGTATATTCAGAAAGAGGCAAAATGATAACAAATGAGTGTGAAGGTTTAATCAATAAAGTAATTTCAAAACAATCTTTTGCTATTGAAATTGCAGAAAAGAGTATTAGGGATAGAATGCTGTTAGCAACAATTAAAATGACATTATTAGAAGGAGAACCGTTAGGAACAATAACGGATGGAAACATCACTATGCCTGCTGCTTTAATTTATAAACACCTTCCAAAGTATCCAAAAGAGTCACGAAAACAACTGCAAAGTGGATTAGTTGTTCTTCAGATAATTGTAGATAAAGACGGGAGACCACGTAGTGTGGAGATTCAAAAATCAAGCGGGTATATTGAACTCGACAAATTAGCTATTGAGGCTGCTCGGAAATGTGTTTTTGATCCTGCATTAAATTATGGAGCAAAAACTGAAATGGGTGTTTTACTATATTATAATTTTATACTTAAAAGCAAATAATTATATTGAAAATTGCATTAGGAATATTATTTTATTTAGGTGGTTATATTGCGATGCATATTTTTGTGCATCGTGAGATATCGAAGGGATTAGAATTAAAGAAATGGGTGCGTGGAGTTATTACAATTGGGATGATATTCGTAGCTTCATCATTACTTACCAGTATGATTTTAAATAGTTTTTTTAATACGAAAATTTTATTCTTAATCGGTGCAAGTTGGTTTGGAATAATGTTTTCAGCATTTACCATCTTTGTCATTAAATTTATTTTAAGATTAATTTTTAAAAAACATGATAAAGTATTGACTATTTCAGCTATTGCTGTAACAGTAATCTTAGTTATCTCTTCAATGTTAATTTCATTATATGGCTTAAGAGTTCGAGAAATTGAATTAACATATAAAAACCTACCACCTGAACTTGATGGTGTAACAATAGTTCAATTGAGCGATTTGCATATATGTAATATTACTACGGAAAAGTGGTTTGAGAATGTAATAGAAAAGACCAATGCTCTTAATCCTGATCTTGTTGTTATAACAGGGGATTTAATGGATACTAATATCTGTAATTATGAAAATTATTGTAATATTATTAAGAAGATTGAAGCGAAGAAAGGGGTTTTTGCAGTTCCCGGAAACCACGAATATTATACTGGGTTTGAAAATTTTCTGAAGATTCAGGAAAAATCTAATGTTAGAATTTTAATTAATGAAAATTCCCGGGTATCAGAGAATTTTTTTATTGCAGGAATTGATGACCCGACCGGGAAACGAACCGGGAAAAGGGAACCTGATATTAAGAAAGCATTAAAAGATATTCCACCGGGTTCATTTATTATCTTATTATCACATAGACCAGAATATTTTGATGAAGCAGTTGAGAAAGGTGTTCACCTGGTTCTTGCGGGACATACTCATGCAGGACAGATTTTTCCCAATGACCTGCTTATCAGGTTTTATATGAAATATCATTATGGGTTATATAAAATAGAAAATTCATATTTATATACTACTTCTGGTACTGGGACCTGGGGACCACCAATGCGATTGTTTACCAGGTCTGAGATTGTGAAGATAACATTAAGAAGAAAAAAATAATTCTTCAGCAGGTCGCCGAACGAAGAGAGGAGATCCCGATTATTTAACATCGGGAGAACTGAAGAAAACTAATGAGAACAAAGCATCGCTTCGCTTTGCAAGGGAGAATTAAGAATGAACAATGAACCAGGCACCACGTAGGGTGGCCTGGCGCCGAAATGAAGAATGTTTTTGCTTTAGAGAATACAATGCTTAGGTCTTCGAAGGGTTAATTGAAAATCTTTGTTTTTTCTTGTCCCATACAAGTCTCGTAAAAGTCACTGTCATTTTTTTTTCTTTTATTTATTTTAAAAAGTTCTCGTAAGTTATCTTCAGTTCTCTGTCAAATAAAAAAGTTTGAGCGAAGCGAGTTAAATTTAAATTTCTCTTTTTTTGTTTTCTTTTGTCGAGTAGGCGTATCGTCCTCCTAAATTTAATAGTGAGAACGACCGCCCCTCACAGAACCCGCCGTGCGGTTTTCCCGCAACGGGCTCTTCGCTAACATTCACATTAATATCCA
>DAOVMD010000143.1 GCA_030630935.1 Candidatus Mcinerneyibacteriota bacterium
CCTTAGGCATCTCCAGCTCGAAACAAAAAGCATTGTAATATGTAATGCAAAACAATTCTTACTTATTCATTCTTCAGTCTTCATTCTTCCTTGCAGAGCGAAGAGATGCTTTAAGTTCTCGTTAGTTCTCCCGATACGCTTCGCTATACGGGATCTCCTCTCTCCGTTTGTCGACCTGCTAAAGAATAATTTTTCCTTTTGCTTTTTTTGTTTTTTCTCTGCGTCCTCTGCGGTTAAAGAAAAAGTTTGAGCGAAGCGAGTTAAATTTAATTATTCTTTTTTTGTTTTGTTTTTTCTCTGCGTCCTCTGCGGTGAAAAAAGCATTCATGTGCTTCCTTAGGCATCTCCAACTCTAAACAAAAAGCATTGTAATATGTAATGCAAAACAATTCTTACTTATTCATTCTTCACTCTTCATTCTTACTTGCAGAGCGAAGCGATGCTTTAAGTTCTCGTCAGTTCTCTTTAGTTCTCCCGATACGCTTCTCTATCGCTTCACTATACCCCGATGTAAAATCGGGGTAAACTCAATCTCCTCTCGCCGATCGTCGACCTGCTGAAGAAGTTTTTCTTTTTTTATTTTTTCTCTGCGTCCTCTGCGTCCTCTATGGTTAATAAAAAAGTTTGAGCGAAGTGAGTTGTTTGTTTTTATCCTGACTGAGCTTTCAATATAATAGGATATATAATAAATCCAAAAAAATCAACTAGAAAATGGGTAAGGATATTTGACACGAGATCTCTGCGCCAGATATACTGAACTGAAAAGATTATTCCAGCAAACCCGACAAAGATTAAATGACCCGGTCCCCAAAAAGGTAAATGTAGAAGAGTAAAAATTATTAAGGGTATGAATATCGCTAATGATTTTGATTTGCTCCAGGCAAGAATTCGTTCCATCGGGTATGACCGGTATAAAATCTCTTCAGTTACCCCGGCTTGAATACAAAATATAATTAGTATCCATGTAGGGAACTTGGTTATCTCTTCCAATCCGGCTTCCGAACCCATTAATCCAAGGGCTTTAACTAAAAGAGCAATAAGCGGATATGACATGATTATAACAAATGCAGATCCAAAACCAATCGCAAAAGTTTTCCAGGTTAACTTCTTCAAACCTATTGATGATAAAGGTTTCTTCTCCCAAAATAAAACAACCAGGATAAGAATAACTGTTAATAACCAGAAACCTAACCCATTTAAAAAATCCGGAAGGTTCTTAATAACATCCCCTACCGCATCTATTAAAAATATACCCGGTAAAATTAACGAAATAATTAAACCTGCTATTGTCGGAATATTCTTTTTTTTCATACCATAATCTCAATTTTAAAAATTTTAATAACTCAATGCATTACTCTTGAATTCGAATCAACTAAAAGATCAAACCCATCCTCAAATAAACTCTCCGACCTTCCTGTTCAAACATCTTAACCGGACCAAAGCGGACATTAGGATGATAGAATTGACTGTTAAAAAGATTTTGTATAGTAAGAAAAAAGTCCAATTTTAATCCTGAGAAATTTATATTATTCCCTGAAAAGGTTAAACTCACCTCGTGAAAAGCATCTATTTCAAAAGGTTTTGATCTACCACCTAAAATCAGATCATTATACTGAGCTGTAATTCTATCTACCCAGTGATCTAGAATAGAGATAGTAAAATTGTTTTCCTGAATTCTAATATCATAACTTGCTCCTAAATTAATTCTGTATTCAGGAACATTTAAATTACCAACTTTCATCTCCTTGTTAACTACAATACTATCTTCCTTCTCTTTATATTCTACCGTCTCATCTTCTATATCAGTAAAACAAAATGTAAGAAACCCAGCAAAGTTTTTATATCTAATTTTTAATACATCTTCAAGGCCTTTTACTGTTAATGAACCCACATTAGAAGCACCTCTTTCACCAAATCCAGGGATTAATGCAGTGCGAATTAAATCTTCCGCGTCACTTAGATATACTGTAACTTGATTAAATAGAAATTTACCAAAATATTGACTGTAAGAAATTTCATAAGTAGTAATATTTGCCGGTTTAAGGTCAAACTTACCGGTAATTGCCTGTCGCCCCTTCAGTTCAAAGACATTAGGTTCTCTAAAAGCTTTACCAAAAAGAGCTTTTATATTACTTCTCTCAGTGATTTTATAGACCATCCCACCTCTTGGGGTAATAACTGTTCCATATAAATTTTGCCGGTCAATTCTGCCACCTATTGTTAAAACAAATTTATCCAGAAAGGTTTGTTGGTCCTGGATAAAAAAAGATTTTTTATTATTATGAAAAGCATCTGCGTCTTGGTTCTCCTTAATAAAAGGTGGTTGTCTGTCAGGAGAGTAACTGGAAGTAAAACCTACTATATCACATTTTTCATAATCAAGACCGGTAATTAATGTATTAGAAATATTGGGGAAATTATAGATTGTTTTAATTTCAACTTTCTTTTTTTTAGAACCACAAGCAGAAAAAGATCGTTGAGTTTCACGCAGTAAGAAAATCCGCTTCTCATAATCAGAAAGACCTGCCAGGATAGTTTCAAGTTCATCAAAATTACCAACATAAAGATTTCGTGTAACATCTGTCATAGTTCCGTGACATGTTTCGTAGTAATCCTGATACTCAATATTTAATTTTAAATTATTATTAAACAAGTTTCTCTTATACCCAATATAAAATAATCTTAAATCTCTCTGGTCGTCTGTGTTAGCGTAATCAAACTGAACCATTTCTAAACCAAATCCTTTACGATTTCTGTAATACTCTACTCCTGTATAAACGTTTTTATAGCTTATTTCAAAGTTAAGTGGAATAGCTGAACTTGGATTAGCATAGACAAATTCGTTACAATTTTTAGGTAGTGGTCTAAAACTATTGGTAGGATTTCCAGGAGAAAAATTCTGAGTATCAGAGACAAAATCTGTAAAATCTTCTTCATTACTTCTATAAAATCGGAAGGAACCGGATAATCTTCCATCTTCACTGAAATTTTTAGCAAATATGAGGTTGAGAGCTTCTGTATTGTATGAACCACCTTCAGATGAAAAGATAATCCCTTCAAATTCAGGATCTCGGCTTTTCGTGATTATGTTAATTACGCCAACATAGGCATTTGCTCCATAAAGAGCAGAAGCAGGTCCCATAACTACCTCTATTTGCTTTATATTATGAGTAGCAAACTGATTATGTATAAATGTCTCAGCTGCAATCAGATTCTCCATCTCTCTACCATCAATAAGAAGAAGGGTTTGTGAGAAATTAGAAGAAAATCCCCTCTGACCGCCAAATATTTGAGTATTTGGATCAGAAATCTCTATCCCTGGAATTGACTTTAACGCATCCTTTAAGTCAAGATAACCATAAATCCTGATATCTTCTTCGGTAATAACATAGATAGTAGCCGGAGCTTCGGAAATTTTTTGTAAATGTTTAGAAGCAGTTACTACTTGCAGCTCGTTTTCAGTAAAAATGTCAAGTTCTGAAAATGGTTTCTCCTCCTGGGCAAAAGAAGAAGTAATCATTATACCTACAAATAGTAATGTTAAAATTTGTCTCTTCATAGTTTCCTCCAAAAACCTTACATCATTTTTGTAAAAGTTATGTTGGTTGTTTCAAATACTATACCAATTTCAATTAAAAACTTTATTGTTCTATTCTCTGTTCTCTACTCTCAGCTCTCTGCAGCGAAGCTGTAAGTTCTCTGTTAAAGTGATTTTTTTGCCTTCTTAATATCCAAATCACCATTATAAGATTCCTTAGGAGTAATAACTTTCGCTAATGCGGATGCTGCCGCAATTTTGGTAACATCTCCAATAATGAACGGAATAAAACCAATGCCCAATAATTCCCATAGAGTTGCTCTACTACCTTTTACCAGGTATAGCCATATTCCTAAATGAAACAATCCGGCACCATATATCAATATAAAATTTGCAAATATCATTAAACCTAAAATACTAAAAAGGCTCCTTGATTTGATATATCTGTCAGTGAAATAACCAATGAAAAGAGCGGCTAAAATAAACCCAATTAAGTAACCACCTGTGGGTCCAAGTATATAACTAAAACCACTATTCATTCCGACGAACCAGGGAATACCAATCATACCCAATAATAAATATAATGACATACTAACCCCGCCCCACCATCTGCCAAGAAGGACTCCGGCTAATAATACAGCAAAAGTTTGACCTGTAATAGGTACGGGAGTCCAGGGAAAATATATTTTAATTTGGGCCAGAAGTCCAGTTACACAAGCCATTGCAAATGCTAAAGCGAGCATGTTTACAAAAGATAAACTGTATCGCCATTTGAAAAATAAATACCTTTTTCTATAATTCTTATCAAATACTGCTATCTTCTGCATCATTTCCTCCTTGTATGATTTTTCACTATTTTTGATTATAACACATTAAATATCTAAAGTCAAGTTTCAGATTTGCATAGCAGAAGAAAAACAAAAAAAGAAAAACAAATACATTGACAGGGATTGACGGGATGTATGGGATGAAAAAAAGAAGAAAAAGAAAAAAAAATTTTAACATGGACTTTTACGAGACTTGTAAAGTAACTTATTTAGATTGGTAACCAACTTTCATAATTGGGTTCCTGGTATCTGATATATCCAAAGGGGAAGACTTCTCCTTCGGATCTCCTCTATTCCTTAGAAGTGATAACCTACAAATGCTCCAAAATGAAAACCTCCACCTTCGATTTCGCCGGTGACCATTCCGGTATATGAACCATTCACTTTCATTTCATTTATTGAGATTTTTGCGGTAGAAACTTTAAGTTCTAAACCCAGGTTTATATGCTCATATAAAATCCACATTAATCCACCTGAAGCCCAGATTCCCATTTGACTTCCTTCTATGGTAGTTTTAATATCTCCTGCATATGTAAAGTGGAATATATAATCTAATTCAATAGAGATTTGCGAAAACCCCGCACCGAGGAAATAGGTAAATTTCTCCGGATTCTTCCCGTAGAATTTTAGAATGCCTATATTAAGCTCCTGCGTACTTCCTTCAAAATCAATTCCGTATAATTCCCCTTTTTTTGAACTCTGTAAATATTCAAGTTGAACAGAAATAGGCCAATTAGACATTTTGAAATTTAAATTAAATCCCTGCTCATTCTGCGACTCCACCGGTTTCCAAGCCGGGTCAGGCAGGGCTTTACTCCCCAAAAAAACATTTATATTTCCCGTGAATTTACTACCTTCTGAACCAAGTACAATAGTAGCACACCCGAAATTAAACATCAACAGAACACTAACAAAAAGAAAGACAAAAACCTTATTTCTCTTTTTCATTTCTCTTTCCTCCTTCTTAAAGAGGTAAGTAATTTGTTAAAATTATCTTACCTAAATAATCTGCCCGTTAAATTAAATACTTAAACTATCTATCAATAAGATAGCACAAAACATACCAAAAGTCAAGTAGGTACCTACAAAAATTCTGGGACCAGCACTATTCTCAAGCAACACAGTTGTTTTAGCAGAGAGCAGATAGCAGAGAACAGAGAGCAGTTGTTTTTTAGAAAATAGTTTCGCTTCGCTTCACATTTATTATCTATGGGGGTGAAACCCCCAGCAATCGCTCTAAACAAATATAAACAATATCAGTAAGTCCATTACATGTCCCAGCTCAAGCAACCTTGTTGTTTGTGACAGGTGTGTAACCGGGACATGCAATAAGAGCTCTCTGGAAATATCTCTCAGATTTGTCCAGGTCTCCATTCTTCAATGCACCTAAACCAAAATTACATAATAATCCGGGATGTTCGTAATGCTTATCAAATAAATCATTATAATACTCTTCTGCTTTTTCAAGGTCGACTTTCTTGCACAATTTAATCCCATTATTCAAATTATTTATTTTCTCATCCCTTCCCATTTTAGATTTTATTAAAACTGCAATGGAAGAAGGTATCCCTAAAAAAAAAAGGAAATTAAAGAAAAGCATCTTCCAACCAAGTTTACTTGCACAACTATCGCAGAGAAACACAGTTTTTTGCTTTAATGAATGAAATAGAATTAAAAAAACACAATATACCTCTTTATATTTCTTTATCCTTCCATAGTATCCGCACTCAGGGCAATGCTTGAAAATATTACCATTACTAATAATTTCCAGGTTTGGATCCAATATTGAATTACAAATATTACAATAATAATAACTACAGTCTTTATCTCTCGTGAGAATCTTTGCTTCACAGACCGGACAAATAGAAATATCTTCATCAGGGACTTTACCAAAATTCTCTTTAATAAAACCCTCTGAACATTTGATGTTTATATTTTTACAAATATCTACTTCTTCCCCATGCTGTATAGAAAGATAAAAATGGAAATCCTTACTTAAATATATCTTCAATTCCTTCGAAACTACAAAATCCGGTTTTAACTTAAGAATAATAGAATTTTTCTTATCGTTTAAAACACTCTCGATAAACTTATAAGGAATAACGGTCGGACCAAGTTTCAAACCATTATCTTCAACCTTACTCTCAAATTCTTCCTGACTAAAAAACTCCACTTGCTTTCCATCATGTGTAGTAAAACCAATTACAAAAACACCTTCCGGATATTCTTTTACTATTTTCATTTTGTTACCTTTTTTGGTATCATACTATCTACCTTTAAGATTTTAATATAAGATATAAAATACCAGCACACCTATCACTCACTTGTTATATCTGCGTTTTTATGGTTTCGTTTCCCTGTTCTAAAATAGGTGATATAGTAGTTCAGGTCTTCACTTCCGATCTCAATCTCAAACTGCGATTCAGGAAACTTTTTCCGCAGCTTAATATCCCAGTTAAACTTCATCAGTTTTGCAAGGTTTTCCTGAAGCCGCAGTTCTTCATGAAAACCACTCAGGTCAACTCTATTTGCGGTTCGCTCAACTTCCTTAATCTCATCCTTTGATTTTCTTGATTTTCTTAAATACTTTCTAATCTTGGGAAACATTTCATAATTAGCTTTTAATATTATCTTATCTCCATATTTTATAAAATCAGAAAACACAAAATCGTTCACAAACCCATATCTATATTTATGGAAATATCTATATGTTATTATGATGAAGTGAACAGTAAGAATTATAATTACTACAATAGACATTATTATAAAGGGGATTGTTCCAATATTATGAGATTCATCAAGTGTAATGAAAAATATACTAAAAAGAAATAGTGTCATAATAGTTATAAAAATAAAATATAACAAACTGGAAATTATTATTATTGATTTTGAATTTATTATTGTATGTTCCTTCAGAATAGAATTAATCGATAATTTTGTAGAAAGAGCCCAAGCAATTAATATCATTACTGTAAATATAGTCATTAACACCATATGATTTAAATGAGACAGAAACATAGCAGTC
>DAOVMD010000179.1 GCA_030630935.1 Candidatus Mcinerneyibacteriota bacterium
CTCAAGATTTCACAGGCAAGTTTCAAACCTTCATTCTTAGGTAGTGATTTCAGATTGATCTGATGATAGTAAGATAGCCCGGAAAACTTTTCAAGTTCAAACTCAGGCCGGAATAATAGAAATAAAAATATCCCGGAATCATTCAGTTCTTTAATTAAACTTTCACAGAATTTTAATGTTGCATTATCTGACCAATGAAGATCTTCAAAAATAATTATCAGTGTTTTGGTTTTTGCGATTTTTTTAAATATGAGTATGATTAATCGATTTAATATAAAATCCCTATCTTCCGCTTTCAACTGCTCGATTTGTAATTTCTCCTGTTCAGATATTTCAGATGAAAATAAATATTTTAGCAGCGGTATAAGTTGGCAAAATGATTTCGTCTTAAATGACTTTATAAATTTTTCAATGGTCTTACTGATATCTTCTTTTGAATCTGACTCTGAAGCACCTATTAATCTTCTTAAGATTTGTTTTAAAGGCAAGTAGTCAGAACCCTTAAGGTAATCTATACAACGACCTTCAAAAATCTGGATTTTATCCTTAGTATTCTTCAATATTTTTAATTGGAATTCATAACCTAATTTTGACTTGCCTATGCCGGCGTTACCGACGATAGAAACTACCTGGCCATTACTTTTCTTGACTTTCTTAAATAGTTTCTCCAATAAATCCATTTCACTATCGCGACCAATAATAGGGACTTCCTTGATTCTGCGGGTTAAGTATCTTGACTTCACAGAGACAGGGGTAAATGGAATTACAGGTTTCTTCTTCCCCTTAACTTTAATAGATTTTAACTTTCTATACTCTATCTCAGATTGAGTCTCATGATAAATCTTTTCACCAACAAAGATCTTTCCATTACCGGCAGATAATTCAAGACGCTGAGCAAGGTTGACCGTATCTCCCATAACCGTGTAATCCATCTTCTGGTCTGAACCAACTCCTCCAGCCACGACTTTTCCAGAAGTAATCCCGATAGATAATTCAAGTTCTTCAAACTCCATCATTACCTTCAGCATATCAATCCCGCATAAGACTGCTCTCAAAAGATCATCTTCATGAGCAATCGGAGCACCAAATAATACCATTACACAATCGCCGATGAACTTATCTATATATCCTTCATAACTATAAATAACATCGGATAACCTCTGGAATACAGAATTCATACACTCAGTAACTTC
Organism: Candidatus Mcinerneyibacteriota bacterium; assembly: GCA_030630935.1. GTDB lineage: Bacteria > AUK180 > AUK180 > JAQVHJ01 > JAQVHJ01 > DAOVMD01. The sequence goes on from DAOVMD010000179.1 coordinate 1,194, forward strand.
CTCAGGGTCTAAGGTTTCAGTCATAGCAGTGAACCCCGATACATCAGCAAAAATAACCGCAACATTACGGCGGGAACCCTTGAGATACTTTGATGAACTTGCTTGAACTTTCCTGGCAAGATCTGCAGGTAATAAGGGTATCTCATGAGTAACTTCTTTGCTTGGTGCTTTCAGCTTCACTCCACACCCGCTGCAGAACCTTGCATTAGCTAAATTTTCAAATCCACACTCTGAACATTTCATATTTAGTTAACTCCAAAATATTTTATGAATATTTCTAATAAAAACATTATATCATATAACTTCAAAAAAAGCAATATTAAGTTATTCAAATTCAAACGTTATTTGTAATATGGAATGCATCACAATTGTTTGCTCTCGCAAACAACAGTATTCAGACCGAGGTATCAGATCGAGACTGTACTAAATGCTTACAATACTTTGTCTAGATCTCAATCTCGATCTAGATCTGGAAAATAAGATAAATTCTTTTCTGTTCTCAGCTTTCTGCTATCGATTTCAAATATTTTTTTATTCGTTTATCATCTTCCCTTGCTTTATCGCCTTTGTAGTAAATTTCAATAAATTCAACAATATCTTTCTCAGGATAATATGCATAGATGATTCTAATTCCACTTCTTGAACCGGTACCCTTTAGACTTTTACAAGCAAACTTCCTTACTTTATAAATATCTATCCTTGGATGTTTTAGCCCTTTGATTTTTATTATATCCTGGTCTATTCCCTGTTTGTGAAATAGCTCCAATGAACTGTTAAGAAAGACTTTAAAATCATCATTAAGTGACTTGTATCTCTTCTTTAATTTTTTAGAGTCCTTAAGAAAATTATTAAAATATTTAAATTTCAAATTTTTTAATCCTTATATTTCCTTACAGAGTATTCAGGTGTTCTGTAAAAAACAGATTCATATTCTATCTTTCCCCCATCCTTTGCTGCTAGCCATGGCACATCATTATGTGAATATTCACTTATCTGTGCAGCATTCATATCTGATAACTTATCAAGAACCCTATCGATTAACTCAAGTTCCTGGCCATTTAAAATACTGAGGTCAGGTTCTTTTCTTGGTAAATATTTTTTCTGGGGATATTTAAAATACTTCGATTGAACCGGTTCAAGCGATCCTTCCTTAATCATTTGCTTAACCACGTTTTTGAATTCGATCGGAGTGGGTCCATAATTATTCTTTATATAAGTCGCTCCGATTAATTGTTCTTCATATAATTCGTAATAGTTAAAATCTATATAATATAAAAGTTTATAAATTACAGTTTCACCCATGTTGGGTTTTGAACCAACTTCCCTTAAAATATATAATAACACCTCTTTAAATTTCAATAAGTTCTTCCTTGGAATATTTATTCTTAAATCCTGTTTTTTTATCTTCTTTTTTGCACTTGGTTTAATAATTATCTCCGGTTCCCCGGAACCTTTAAGAATATAATCAATATTGACATTGAATATTTTGGAGAGCATAATGATCTCTTCAGGCTTAAGCTTCCGCTCTCCCTTCTCTATCTGGGAAACTGTAGGTCTCTTTATCTTTAACCGCTCTGATAGATCCTGCTGTGTAAGACCGGCATCAGTTCTTAATCTCTCTATTCTTTTACCTATCTCTTTATTAGTCATTTAATATCTCTCCTGTTTATTTTTATTATAACATATGTTAGGTTTCCTGTCAAGGTGTTTCTGGATATCCTAACACAGGGATCATTTTAATTTAATCCTCCCGTATGAAGTAAACATAATACTGCAACAAAATGCACCCCCCGTCCCTCTATTTTTAATTGTCAAATATAAAGCAAATCGTTATTAAAACTTTTAATGTTATTATTTTCAATCATGGTCAAGGTCAAACTGGGGTGCAAGCACCCTTAGTACATTTCTTCTGAAAAGAAATAGTTTTAAACCCAATCATGTCACATTCCAAACTGGAATGTGATGATGTTAATACTTCTATTTAATTCCATGTACTATTACTACGCATAAGCAAAGGGGCTCGATGCCCCCATAAGCAAAGGGTCTCTAAGACCCATTATTCCTTCTTCATTGGAGAGCGAAGCGATGTTATTTTTTCTCTGTGTTCTCTACGATGAAAAAGGCATTCATAAACTTTCTTAAGCATTAGTAGTTCTAAATAAGTATATTGCAATAAATAATATAGCGGCGTGTTCAGTAGTAAAATCTTTTTTTTAAGAGAAATTTGAGTGTTTAAATATAAGACTGTTAGATTCCAATATAAATATGTATATGAGATCAGAATAATTTTATTTTCGGAGGTGAATTATATCATGTTAAAAGATTAGTAAGCAAGTAAAAAGTTAACATTTCTATTTAGTAATTAATGTTAACATTTTCATATTGTAACATCAGAATATAAAAATTCCTTGACAAATTGTTATGTTTTGTGTTACACTAATCAGTGTAACACCAATTGGTGTAATAAGGAGTGAAGTATGGAAAATCCTTTTAACTATGGAACTACGGTAAGTGGTAAAAGTTTTGCAAATAGAAAACAGGAATTTAAAGAGATAATTGCTGATATTAAGAGTGGTCAGAATCTTTTTATTTATTCTCCACGTAGATACGGGAAAACGTCACTGATTAAGATAATTTTAAAGAAGTTGAAGAAAGAAGGATTTGCATCTATATATTTGGACTTTTATCAGATATATTCAAAAGAGCGATTTATTAATCTATACTCAAGGGCAATAGCTAATGAAACTTCTTCTAAATTGGAAAAGATAATTGATTTTTTCAAAAGAAATGTTAAAAATGTTATTCCAAAAATTGGGATTGACGAATCTGGCAAACCTATATTGGAGTTAGAATATTCAAGTCAGAAGAGGAATATTTCTTTATTATTAGAAGATGTATATAATTTACCACAAAAGCTGGCAGTTGAAAAGAAGCGGAAAGTAGTAGTGGTTTTTGATGAATTTCAAGAGATAATGAATTTAAATGGTGAACAATTTGAAAAGGAGTTGCGGGCAAATATTCAACATCATGAAAAAATCAGTTATGTATTTATGGGAAGTAAGACACATATTTTGCTCAATATGTTTAATGATAAGAATAGGGCTTTTTATAAGATTGGAAAGATGTTCTATTTAAATAAGTTATCACAGAATGATTTAGTTAATTTTATACTTAAGCGTTTTAGAGAAGGTTCATATACAGTTAATTTGGAAATCGCAGAGGATATATGTAGTTTTACAAAAAACCATTCTTATTATACTCAGATGCTTTGTCATGAAATCTGGGAGATATGTTCTGATAGTAAAAAGGTGGAACAAAAACATTTAGATATTGCAGGCGATAGAATTATAGAAAATCAATCGGAACTATATCTAAGAATCTGGGATAATTTGTCTATTCATCAAAAGAAATTACTTGTAAGCTTAATAAATTCCGGAGGAGAATCCATTTTGTCAAAAGAATATCGTGAAATAAATAAATTATCCGGTGCATCGACAGTCAATAAAAGTATTCAAGCGTTGATCGGTAAGGATATTGTAGAAAAGAATAAAGGTATTTATGAAGTTCCGGATTTGTTTTTTGCCAGATGGTTAAAGAAGAAGATTATATAATTACACTACTTGGTGTAACACTACTTGGTGTAATGGAAAAAATAGTTTCGCTTCACTCTGCAGAAAAGAGTTCAAGAGTTCAAGTGTTTAATGCATGCTTTACATGCGTTAAAATGTTATTGTAGAAACGTGCAATTGCACGTCTCGATGAAATAATTTAAAAATAAAACAATAAATCAACAGTGAACTGAAGAGAACTTACGAGAACTAAAAAAAACAAGAAGAAAGAAAACTAACCGTCCCGAAGTGAATCCGGGATAAACTCCGGACATGGAGAAAAAATAGCATCGCTTCGCTCTCCAATGAAGAAGGAATAATGGGTCTTAGAGACCCTTTGCTTATGCGTAAAAAATATTATAATACAAAATTAATTTGAGAAACCTTTCAGTCAAGGTCAGCCCTGCAAGCAGGGTTTGTTATACTTGACCATGATTAAAGATAATAATGTTTTTTTATTTGTATAATGCAATGCTTTTGTTTAAAATGATATTTCTTAGAATAAACTTATTTATTTATTCGAAGACAAAAGAATTGTTTAACAAACAAAGTATGGGCATTGTTTGCTCTCGCAAACAACAGTATAAATACCGAGATATCAAATTGAGACTGTACTAAATGCTTACAATACTTTGTTTAGATACAGGTCTAGATCTTTAATAATAAGATAAACTATTTTCTTCTATCTACTATCTATAAAACAACAGTTCTCAGTTCTCTGCTCTCGGTTTGGTTAACAGAGTTAACCAAACACGCCCTGACCAAATGAAATTAATCCTCCCGTATTAAATGTATAAAAACAAAAACTCACTTTACTCAAACCTTTTCTTTCATCGCCCCTACTGGTTTTACTCTTATCTTGTGAACAATAAGGGACAGGCACTAGAACCACGTTGGATTCTGTGTAAACTGTTTACTTGTTTACTTATATTTCCTTCTGTATAAAACTATATTGTAAATAATGGTGATGATATAGAATAAAACAAATAAAAAATGGTGTACATATAGAATAGGAATAATCGTTTCGCTTCGCTATGTCTTTAGGAGATCCTGACCGATTCCCCGACCCAAATGAATTCGGAATGCAGCGTTTTTGAGCTTTTGTGCTCTTGTGCCTTGTGCTCTTCTGCACTTGTTGTGAAGAATATGAAGAAAAAAAACAACGATTTACAGTTAACGAGCCACGAACAATGGTTCTCTGTTCTCAGTTATCTGCTCTCGGTAAGGTTAACAGAGTTAACCGAAGTAGCCATTTATGCCGTGTATGAAAACAATATTTTTTATATCCATTATAAAAGGAAATTTTGAAGAAAATTGGATTCCTTTGGGAAACAAAATAAATAAAAATTATTGACAATTACACTATATTTATGTTATAATATTTTGAGATTTGAGATTTGAGAAATGTGTTTTGAGAAGAATTGCAGACGTTTGAGTTGGAAATATGACGTTTGATAGTTAATCTCAAAACCCAACACGCAGAACTCAAGACAGCTCTTTAGAAGATTTGTGATATGAGATTTGAGTTTTGGGAATGATGAATGACGTTTGGTATGGATTCACAAAACCCAACACACAACACTCAAGACTAGACTTCGAAGAAGTCTTACGATTTGAGATTTGAGAAATGTGTTTTGGGAATGATGAATGACGTTTGGTATGGATTCACAAAACCCAACACACAACACTCAAGACTAGACTTCGAA
>DAOVMD010000352.1 GCA_030630935.1 Candidatus Mcinerneyibacteriota bacterium
ATATTTCCTGATTCAATTTTTTTTCTGGTTTCCTTATCCCATTCAGGATGAGTATTTAATAGAACTCGACGTGTTAATAATAATCTAGTCGAGGTATCCTTTGTCTCTAAGAATCCCTTAGTATAAGGAATAAGTATTTTAATATAATAATTCTCTTTATCGATTCCTTTAAATTCATATGGGAGAGTATAATTAGTTGATTTATCAAATTCTTGTTTAGGAATTTTAATTAGAATCGCTGAATTAAAGATATTCTCATTAATTGAAATCTCAGCATACCCGGAATTATCGGTCTTATAAGATTTTATCAGTTTCTCCTCACCATTTTGCACATAATAAACTTGGAAATTACAATTTGAAATTGGTTTTTTCCTTGGATTCTTAAGTTCAACTTTGTAATGATAACTTGAATCGATTAATTTAACCTTTTCATAATGCGTGGAAGTGCAGCTGGTAATTATAATCAATGACAATAGAAATATGCTTGATAAAAATTTTATTTTAATCATTTTCAATTTTTAATAACCGGATGATTTTGATGTATCTTTATCACCTTTAATTATCTTAATCCCTGCAGATGCCCCTATCCTGGACGCTCCGGCTTCAATCATCTGTTGAGCAGTTTCAAAATCCCTAACACCGCCTGAAGCTTTTACTCCCATCTCTAAGCCTACAATTGTTCTCATTAAGAAAATATCCTCAACAGTTGCTCCACCCGGACCAAAACCTGTTGAGGTTTTCACAAAATCTGCTCCTGCGGCTTTGGATAATAAGCATCCTGCAACTTTCTCTTCATCAGATAATAAACCTGTTTCTAAAATTACCTTAACTGTTCTACCCTGAGCTGCTTTCACAACTTCATGGATGTCTTCTTCAACTAATAAATAATTTTTTGATTTCAAGGCGCCGACATTGATTACCATATCAATTTCATCAGCACCTTTACTGATTGCCTCGCGTGTTTCAAATGCCTTAACATGAGGTGTTGTAGCTCCTAACGGGAAACCAATTACAGTTGCAACCTTAACAGATGTATCCTTTAAATAATCTGAACAGAATTTAACAAATGACGGATTTACACATACTGCTGCAAAATTATATTTCTTAGCTTCCCAACAAAGCTGCTTAATCTCATCCTCTGTAACTTGAGGTTTTAACATTGTATGATCAATATATTTAGCAACTTCTTCCGGAATATCTATTTTAATCCCAACTGTTGAGCCTATTCGATCCACTCCGCTATTAATAATATTTTTAACTGCTTCCATATCCTTTCCCAGGCATAAGCCGCTACTTATACCGTCCCCTTCAGTACAAATAATATTTTCCATTTGACCTTGTGAAATACCTTCAAGTAATACATTATAATCCTGTGTATTAATCCCGAAAGGCTGGAACATTTCGCTAAATGACTGGAACGTAATTCCCATATTGGTAAGGCTGTTTTTTAATTCGTTTATTTTATTTTTTAATGTGAAGGGAAGTTCAGATCCCGAAACACTTTCCAATACACTGAAGCCAGCATTAACCGGGATCTTTCTCAGAAGTGCTTCAAGAATAATTTTAGAGATATTGGAATCAGCCATAAGCAGGTTAATCTTTGATGCAACTTCCAGAGTAAGTTCTGGGATTAAAACCAGTTTAGTTTGTTCAATAATTGGTCTGATCGGCATCGTGTCATCCTCGAAATATGTAGAATTTTCTCCGATGATTTCGATAATTAGAGAAACTCCCGGGTTACCTTTCATAGATTTTGGTAAGATAACAATAGGGGAAAAATCCTTTGCCAACTTCTTAAGAATTGTAACAAGGATTTCTTGTTTAATGATAACAGGAATAGGAATCAAAATATTATTAAATTTTTTCTTAAGTGATTGATCTATCGGAGAACTGTCGTTTTTAATATCCGTTGTGATTTTTTTTATCATATCATCTAAATTCATATAAGATACCTCCTCCTTGGCTTCTATTTAGCGTAATCAACAACGCGTGTTTCCCTAATAATGGTTACTTTAATTGTACCCGGATAAATTACTTCCTTCTCAATTTTCCTGGCAATATTCCTGGAAAGGATCACTGCTTCAGCATCAGAAATATCCTGATAATCAACAATTACCCGTACCTCTCTTCCGGCCTGAATTGCAAAAACCTTTTCAACACCGACAAAGGATTTTGCAACGTTCTCAAGTTTCTCTACTCGTTTAATATAAAACTCGAGTGTCTCTCTTCTTGCACCAGGACGTGCAGCAGATATTGCATCTGAAGCTTGGATAAGAACAGCATAAGGTGTCTCTGCAACAATATCTTCATGATGTGCTCCAATCGCATTGACAATTACATTAGATTCACCATACTTCTTGGCAAGCTCCATCCCAATCTCCTGATGTGTACCTTCGAGTTCCCTGTCAATTGATTTTCCGATATCATGAAGGAACGCCGCTCTCTTCGCGATTGCAACATCCATACTGAGTTGTGATGCCATTAATCCGGCAATATAGGCAACTTCCTTTGAATGCTGTAAAACATTCTGACCAAAACTGGTTCTATATTTTAACCGGCCTATTAATCTAATTAATTCAGAATGCAGATTCCCAATTCCAACTTCAAAGCAAGCTTCTTCTCCAGCCTTGATAATGGATTCCTGAACTTCTTTATCCGCTTTTTGAACCATCTCTTCGATTCGGGCAGGATGAATTCTTCCGTCCGATATTAATTTCTCTAATGCAATCCTGGCAATCTCCCTTCTAACAGGATCAAATGATGATAATGCAACCGCTTCCGGGGTATCATCAATAATTAAATCTACACCTGTTAAATTTTCAAAAGTACGAATATTTCTACCTTCCCTACCAATTATTCTGCCCTTCATCTCATCTGAAGGTAAAGGTACAACAGAAACTGTAGTCTCAACAACATGCTCAGCTGCACTACGCTGAATGGCCATAGTAATGATCTCTTTCGCCATTTCCTTCGATTTGCGTCGAAGTTCATCTTCGATATCTTTAATCCGCTTGCCAGCATCATATTCTGCTTCGGATATAAAACGTGCCTTTAATTCATCTTTTGCTTCACTAACCGTCATATGCGAGATCTTCTCCAATTTCCTGATCTCTGCCTCAATCGCCTCTTTTAATTTGTTCTCTTGCTGTGATAATTTACTCTGATAGTTCCTAAGCTCCTTGTCCTTATTGGAAATCTCTAATTCCTTCCTCTCAAGAATATCTGCTTTCCTATCTATATTATCTTCCTTTTGAATTAACCTTTTCTCTAAGTTCGATAGCTCAAGCCGCTTCTCCTTTGATTCCTGGTCAAACTCTCGAATTGCATTATATTTAATCTCCTTTGCCTCAATCTTCGCATCTCTCTTAATGTTCTTGGCTTCCTGCTCAGCTGTCGTTTTTAAGGTCTTTGAATAATTCTCTGCGGAATCAACTTTCATCTTACCAATTATCTTACCAATTATCATGACCGTGATCGCTCCTACTACGAGCCCGATGATTCCATATAAAAATTCCATCTTTTCCTCCTAAAGTTTTATATTAAACCGAAGAGTAATCTTCGGTAAATTGCAATTTTAATGAAATTTTGATGTAATTAATTGAGGATGAAGAAGAATATTTAATCCCTAAAATAAATATTTTCGCTTAGTAATCAATCGCTGATTTGAGAGAACCCTGATCTTTGATAACTGTAAATCATTGCCATATATGCTTTTGATAAAGAGGGAACTCTTTATTTCTAAATAAAATACTTGAATTTTTAAACTGATTAAAGCCCAAAGGGCTGTGATTATTTTCTTCATCTTTCCTCAAATTAAGAGAGCTAAGGGATTTCCCGCTATGCCGTATGTCCAGATATTTTTGAACCTTAAGTTCAAGTGGGCATCTTAGACTAAGTTTTATGCTCCTAAACATCGTTCGGAGTAAAAACGAA
>DAOVMD010000235.1 GCA_030630935.1 Candidatus Mcinerneyibacteriota bacterium
GAAAACAGTTGTTTTATAGATAGTAGATAATAGTTTATCTTATTGTTCAGTAAGAGTATGAGTATGAATAAGAGACGTTTGAGATAAAAAACTCCCCGATTAGGGGAGCTAACTCTTACTTCTTACTCAAACTGTTGTTTGCGAGAGCAAACAATGCCACTACTGATGCATTCTAATATATAATGCAAAGTCATTTAGGCACCAAACCACCCAATGTATTGCCTGGTTAATTTTTTATTTTTTTTATCCCCTACATCCCATTCTTAAATAATTTTGTTGCTTGAACAGAGCGCTGAGAGCAGAGAACAGAGAGTCGAGAGCAGAGAACAGAGAGTAGTCGTTTCACTCACGACCGCAACCTAGATCTTGCTTCGCTGTGATGTGCAATGACAAACAAATGTTGGTAGTAATTATTTATTATATACCTTAACAAAAATTATCCTTGACAATTTCCTTAAAATTTGGTACTTTTATATATAATATGTGAGAAAAACATGAGTGTTAGAACCAAGGCATATTTCAAAGTTAGAATCTCTGGGGTTTTCTACTATATCTCGACTGTCCTGATTATCGGTGGATTATTCCTCTTGTTACCTTTTATTATAGGTTTAATTTATGGTGAGTCAGGTAACACCATCGACCTGATTAAATCATTCGTTGTACCTGGTGTCGTTATCTTTTTTTTAGGTTTAATTTTAAAATACCGCTCAACAAAGAATCGAATATCTCTCAAGGATTCGATGTTCATCTGCAGTTTCTCCTGGATAATATTAACTATCATAGGGGCAATACCTTATGTAGTAATGTTAAAAACGGGATATATCGATGCATTATTTGAGGCGATGAGTGGATTTACAACAACCGGTGCAACAATCCTTACAGGCCTTGATGAAATGCCCAGGTCAATTCTGTTCTGGAGAGCATTCACTCAATGGATTGGTGGTTTGGGAATATTAAGTATGTTTATCTTAATTGGATTTAAAGGCGGGGCAGCAGCAAATAAACTTTTTATTGCAGAGAGTCATAAAATTGCAGGGAAGAAACCTTCACCCGGAGCTTTTCATACTGCTAAGGTCTTATGGGAACTTTATATTGGCTTTACACTTGCTCTAATAATTATTTTAAAAATTTGCGGCGTAGGTCTATTTGATGCAATGACTCATTCTTTCACAACCATCTCAACCGGCGGCTTTTCAATTTATGATAATTCAATTACTCAATTCCAAATTTTAGGGTATCAATACCATCATATAATTGAAATTGTTATTATATTCTTCATGATCTTAGGCGGGATGAACTTTTTTATTCATTCCAGGATCCTGAAAGGAGATATCAAGTCGCTTTGGGATAGTACAGAAGTCCGTTATTTCTGGGGAATAATTTTGGGTTCGACATTATTGATTCTTATAAGTTATTCAATCAGTAAGGGGCTTTCTTATGAAGCTATAAATGGAGAAGTAATTACCGGGGTTAATGCAGTATTGCTGCATTTAAAGGATACAATATTTCAGGTAGTGTCAATTTTAACCACAACAGGATATGCAACAAGGGATATAAATTCAGGATACTTTACTCCATTTGCAAAACAGTTATTTCTAATACTTATGTTAATAGGTGGTTGTGCAGGATCTACATCAGGAGGTTTTAAAGTAATTAGGGTTGCCGTTTTATCAAAACTTGCAAAGAATAAAATTTATAAATTAAATTCGAGTTCTTTTACTCGAGCACCTTTGACAATTGATAATGAAAAGATTGAGATGGAGGAGATTACCAGGATTACTGTGATCCTATTCCTTTGGATTTTATTGTTAATAATTGGAGGAGCCGCAACTGCATTCTTTTCAAAATTATCAGCCTGGCAGAGTATATCCGGTATGTTCTCGGCACTAGGAAATATCGGCCCGTCATTTATTTCTGTACAGGAGATGATAGAGCTTAATCCAATTATTAAGTTGGTTTATATATTCGGTATGCTGGCAGGGAGATTAGAGATCCTGCCGGTTTTAATAATATTTAATAAGAAATTTTTCAAGTAGGAGGTCCAGATGTATATTATCATTGCAGGTGGAGGAACACTGGGGTCGGAAATAATTTGTAAGCTGGTAGAGAAAAAAAGAGAGATTGCTGTAATTGAAAAGAACAGAGAAGTCTGTGATGAATTATTTACAGCTTACGGGATTGAAACAATTAATGGAAGTGCTACGAAGATCACAGTCCTGAAAGCTGCAGGGATTGAGAAAGCAGATGTTGTGGTGGCAACAATGCCGAACGATGCTGATAACCTTGTCCTTGCAGTTTTAGCTAAAAGCTTTTCTGTTCCTGAGATTATTGTGTTGATGCGGAAGAAAAATTATTATGAGGCGTATAAAACCGCGGGTGTAACGAAGATTTTAAATATTGTTGATATTTTAGTCAGGGATGTTATTTACCAGATTGAGAAACCTGAAGTTGAAAGGATTGCACAACTTGGCAATGGAGCGGTTGAGATATTTATAGTTAAGATTCCTAAAGGAGCAAATATTGTTGGGAAAACAATTTCAGAAATTGCTTCCGGAAAACAACTTACTGAAGAGAGTATTATTGCAGGGATCTTCGATGAGACTGAAAACGAATTCAAAGTTCCGCGCGGTAATACGAAAATACCAATCGGTGCTAACTTATTTGTAATTACAAAACCTGAACTTGTTAATAAGACTGCAAAGTATCTTTTAGATAAGTAGATTCAGAGAACTAGTCTGGTTTTAATTATTAAACAAAGGAGACTTTATGAAAAGGTTAAGTGTCTTTTTTATTTTTATAATATTAATATGTCTGTTATTTACTTCTGCATGTTCACGGGAAATTACACTCGAGAAAAGGTTTTTAGGGAAGTGGCAGGTAGAGGATGAAAAGGATACTTTTCTTTACCTGAGTGAAGATGGACATTTGTATGTTCGGAATGATAAGCATATTAACACAACTTATAAAATTACTGAGCAAAACGAGCTAAACAGAAAGATCACATGTCGTGTAATGAATCTTGATACTAAAGAGGAAATGATTTGGAGTTTTACTTTTTCAGAAGATTATAAAAAGATGACACTTGAAAGTAAAAAAGAAGGTACTGTTAAATTCCTATTTATTGATGGAACACAGACACCTTAGTCAAGCAACTTGTTGCTTGACTAAGGTGCAGATATCAGAGAACAGAGAGTAGAGAACAGATACCAGAGAGCAGTCGCTAAGCTCGCGGACGCTTCGTTAGATCTTGCTCTTCCCGATTTGCAATGATAATCTGACGTTCTTATGCGCACCAACGCTATTTATCATCGCGAGAAGAGCACGGAGTACTCGACGTGGCGATCTCTGAGCAGAGCGAAGTCTTAATTAAATATATAATATTTTTTTTAAGCCAGATTGCCGCGGTCGCTATGTTAGTTCCTCCGCTTCGCTCTGGATAAACTCCATGACAATCAAGAGCTCTTTGAAAAGGAGCATGCTCCCAGATTGCCGCATTTTGCTTTAGCGCGTGGCTGGAGTGGAACGGAAGTCATCCCGACGCGTCGGGACAATGACAATCTAACGTTTTTTAAACGGGTTATCAAACCGATTCCATAGTATAATTAAAATTTAAATAGTTTAATATTTAAAAATAAATTACTTGATAATATGATAAATATCATTTATAATAAAGAAAAGAAAACAGTTTACATAAAGAATTAAGAACTGATTTTTTAAGATAACTCGGACTGCGAATTTCAAATAGTTCAATTCCGGAGCATCATATTTGGAGGTATGAAGTTTATGACCGAGAATAAATTAATAGGACAAATTCTTGAGATTAAAAAACTAACCCCAAAGATGACCGAGGAAATATTTACATTATATACAAAATATTTTTTTATTAAGAAAGAAGCTTTTGATAAAGACCTTAAAGAGAAATCCTGGATAATTCTAATTTTAGATACAAAAACAAATGAGATAAGGGGATTCTCCACTATGATGCTGCTAAAGACATTGATCCAGGGTAAGGATATCCATGCAATATTTTCCGGTGATACGATTGTTGAAGAAGATAGCAGTAATGAATCAGTTTTAATGAGAATGTTTGCCAGGTTCACATTAGAATTATCAAAGAAATACGATAATTTATATTGGTTCCTACTCTCGATGGGATATAGAACATATCGGTTCCTACCAATGTTCTTTTATGAATTTTGGCCGCGGTTTGAAAAGAAAACACCGCTTTTTGAGCAGAGAGTTATTGATTCTCTTGCGGTAAAGAAATTTGGAGATTTTTATAATCCGGATAAAGGTATTATCTATCCGCAAATGGGTTGTCACCTTAAACCCGAATTTGCACAGATTCCAACTAAGAGATTGAAGAATCCACACGTAATGTTTTTTCTGGAAAAAAACCTGGGTTATATTAAAGGTGACGAACTTGCGTGTATAACAGCTCTATCTAAGGAGAATTTTAAACCTGAAATTCTAAGACGATTGGGCTTGGATATCTAATAAATCATATAATACCGGATTAAATTTATAAGTTTAATAAAAATTTTTTCTTTGATTTTTCAACGCTTTTATTTTAGAAAGTAATAAAAAAAAGGAGGTTTATTATGGTTAATGAAATTCCAAGTGATGCAAAAGCCACACCGACATTAAAAGAATCACAAAGTCAACTGGATAAAAAGACCGCAAGTAATTTAAAGACTGCTCAAAACCAAACTGTTTCTCCACCAACTCAATCTGCAGCCGGAACAACTCTTGTTTCATTTGATGGAACAAAAGATACTTCTGTTTATTCATATCAAAATGTCCCGACCAATGTTCTTGCTCAGAAACTGGAGATATTCTTCAATGGTAAAAAATATAAATTGGAAGAAGGTACCATTGAAAAAGGAGTTTATGGAATAGGTAACCCAATCTTGAGAATTATCTTAGGAGCATTTATAAAAAGGTACAAATTTAATTTCTCTATTACAGAATCATCCGGAAAAACTACTTTGGAATTTTCAAAAGGAATGACTGGAGCTATGGGCGGAGTTATTGGTTACTCTCAAATGAACAATGAATTTCAAAGGCTGACTGAAGAGATAAAGATATTAATTTAAAAACATAAAAAATATAGCATCGCTTCGCTCTGCAAAAAAGAGTTCAAGGCATGCTTCGCAGGCGTTCAAGTGTTCAAGTGTTATCGTTTCGCTTTGCTCAGATCGATGTTTCTTAACATAAAATGTTTTAATTACCCTTAATTATCAAATGAAGGCAAATTCTTTTCTGTTCTCTGTTCTCAACTATCTGCTCTCTGCTAAAGCAACGGAGTTGCTTGAGCATGGCATGTCTCGTTGAAATAATTTAAGAACAAAACAATAAAAACTTTGGACATTCTGTTAATGAAAAAAAAGTAACATTATTGATAAAACTTTCTTCTGTCTCCAAAGAAATGTATTTTCCAAATTTATCAAGAGTGTTCCGTTA
>DAOVMD010000402.1 GCA_030630935.1 Candidatus Mcinerneyibacteriota bacterium
AAAAGATTTTATGTTTTGAAGCAAATGTTTTTGAGAGCCATTTATGGCTTTTATGAAAATGATTCGTAGCCTGGGGCTTCAGCCCTAGGAAATGATTGAAAATAACTAGCCGTTTAGGGCTAGTATGAAAACAATAAAAAATGAGAAAGAATATTTAAATAATGAAGAAAAAGGTAAATTACAAGCAAAAATACGAAATAAAGAATCTTCAAAAGTTAATGAAAAAGAAATATAAAAATACAGAGTACTTTATATTAAGGGCTAAGCAGGCTTTCATGGGAATTTCAACCAACTAAAATGGAGAAGAACCCAATAACTTAATATTTTTTCATTTCAATATACTAATTTATCAATTCCATAGTAATCTAAGATTTCAATAGAAAATGGATTATCGGTATTATTTTATTTACCAGAGAATCAATTTTCCGGAGTACCAATAACTCATACCGAATATCATCATACCAATGGTTTTTTCATCACCTGACATAGGAACATTTATATTATATTGGAAATTAAATGAGATAGAATCGGAAAAGAAATAATTTGCTCCTGCTTGTAATCCAACAGAAAAACTTGTGCTCTTGTCCGAAGAAGATGATTTCTCAGTTGGAATGTCAGTACTGAGAACCAAGTCAATAGCAGATGATTCCGTTTCCGTTTCTGTTGACCTTATATTCATTCCGCCTGTTGCTCCTATAAAAGGCACAAGTTTATTTTGAGTTCCCAGGTTCAATCGGAAGTACCCATTGAATGAAAGAGAAGTGGTTGTTGTTATTGTATCATTACATGACATTATTACAGATATAAAATAAGAATTAGTAGTTACAACTGCATTTCTATTTTTACAGTAATTTAATGTAAACGAACCTCCATATTCAAGATTGGATGTTAGGTCTGTTCCTAAGTTAATAGGTTTTTTCAACATTTTCAATCTACCAACTGAAACAGTTATAAGCATATTATGATGACCTGTACCTACAGGAAAATCGAAAGCATTTTCACCTATCGGTTTAAACCTATGCAGCAGATAGAGACTAACATTATAAGGAAATTGAAAACTACCATCAGCGATAGCGTTTTCAGGAAGCAATGAAACTGATAATAATAGTGTAACTAAAAATACCAAAATTTTTAAATTTTTCATTATTTCCTCCTTACCGGTATAAGAATTCGTAAACTGATACTGGAAATGAGATCAAAATCAAGGTCCATATCACCAGCATCATCCTCGCCGATAAGCAAATCTACTGATAGGAAATTAAAATTTAATGATAGGTTTTTTGCCAATTTCTTTTGCATGCCACAGACATCTATACGGATTGAAGTTTCTGACTCTTCTGATTTAAAGTTAAAACCTGCAAATTTACTCTCACTTGTAATTGAAGAAACTCCTATTGAAGCTCCCATATAGATTTTATAATTCGGTTGTTTCTGCCCCATTCCTTTCAGCTTTGCAATATACTTCTTATCCGGGAAATAATACCACCTTATGTACCCGGAGATAGTAGTTGAGGTTGATGAGAATTCACTTCCTTCAAATTCTGAACTACTCAGATCAAGTCTAAGGTCTCCCCCATACTCAATTGCTTCAATAGGCCAATACCCGATAGAAAAACCCATTGAGGTCGAGGACATACTATCAAATGAAGTAAAGAATCCATTCACACCAAGTGTTACCATGGGATCCCAGTCAGATGCTTTATATTGTTGAGAATAAATTCTCGTCCCTGTAATAAAGGTGAAAACAAATAGAATAACAAAAAAAACAATCTTACCTCTTCTCTGCATCTTGAACCTCCTCCTGTTTCAAGTTTTAATAACCGAAATTATTTCTCAAGAGTCTTAGTAATATTATAAAATTTTTCAACTTCAATTTTAATTAACCAACCTATGTCTTTAAAATTTATGTATAGAATACTATTATATAATTTTAACTCGCCACTTCCACCTGAAATAAAATCATAAGCTTTGTTATTATATATAAAACCAACATTATTATCCGTCGAGTAAAACACTAGATTACCTTTTTCATAAGCAATTGATTTAATTTCATCTTTATGATGATAAAAAAGAATAGGTTTTTCTCCCCACTTTAAACCAACAATATTTTTCCCGACAACAATAAATGTTTTATCTCCATCACCTGATACTGAAACTATCCTTTTATCCCCATGAAATAATTTTAATATTCGCATTGAATCTGCCTTTACCTTTCCATCTGCTGAGTAGTTCTTTAGAAAATAAACATCTTTCTTTAAATTACTCCAAAGATAAAGAGAATTATCTTTATTCATTTTTACTTTCATCTTTTTCCCAGGTAGATCAAGTTGCGGTATAAATTTTAAATCCTTAATATAGCCGAGTTTACCATCTGCAATTATTACAAATTCATCATTAGTTTTAATACAAATATCATCAATCCCTTTCACATTGTTTATTAAAGAAATTGATTTTAACCACCCGTTTTCCCATTTCAAAAAACCAATATCTGAAGCCATAATCACATTACCTTCTTTTGTAATGTCCCATGGAAACCCCAGGTAGGGCAGGTATTTATCATTTGCAGGTGCAATAACCGGTAATGTTTTAATCTTTACTGTTTCAGGCCAATAAAATTTAAGTGGACACTTTGGGAATTCATAATCAGCAGGAACAGTAAGGTTGGAAATAAGAAAGAAGATTATAAATAAAAATATCTTGAAGATTTTAATTATAATTGAATTACATTTAATTAACATTTAATTCTCCCTGTTTCAAATTTCCATTTACATCTATAAATATAAAGAGCAATTTTAAAGCACTATCTGTCCAACCTCCTGTTACTCCAGTTGTTGAAGTAGAAAATGTTTTCAGGGTTTTATACCAGATGTCCGATGCTTTTTCATTATATGCTTCAATATCTCCGTCTGCTCCGGCTTGTATTATCGGAAGCAAATCGTTCTCCATATAATTTTCAACTTTTTTCATTGAATCATTATATGATTTTGCTTTCATATAGGGTTCGGTAACATATTTAAGGTTAGGTAAAGCAGCCATCAAATTATCATACGCAATGCCTATCCCTAAACCTTTTAGAAAGCTGTACATATCATCAATAACAGGAACTTCATTTCTTGCAAGATAACCTAACTCCCATAATTTTTCTAATAATTCTTTAGGAATACTCTTTTCTGTAAAATCAACAATAGGCGGGATCTTACTCCAATCTCTTGCTTTTACAGGGATCGGGACTGCTAATTGATCATAGACTTCCCTGCTGGGCATATTCTCATTCGATATTCCAACAAAAGTAGTTTTATCTCTCAGGTCAACAACATTTGGGTCGCTCCAGGTAACT
>DAOVMD010000193.1 GCA_030630935.1 Candidatus Mcinerneyibacteriota bacterium
CCTTAAGTATAATGCTAACTACACAGTCCGTGTTCGCGTAACGGATAAGTCCAGGCGCATGATTGAAGGGAGTACATCTGTTAAAGTTGCCCAGGCCCAGTTCAGTATTACAATGACTACGGACAAGTATGTTTATAAACCCGGAAATAAAGTAAAATTAAATTTTAAAGGTAAAGATATTGTCGGGAAACCTGTTCCGTTCAAAGGTGAGATCAAGATTACGAAGTATGTTTGGAGAAATAAGAAGAGTGAGTATATTGATATTCTAACCGAGAAAATAAAAACTCTCGAGAATGGTCAGGGAATCTATGAATTTGAACCTGATGAGAAAGGAAATTTCTATGCAACAATAACTGCGAAGGATAAGAATGGGAGAACCGTTACTGCCCAGAGAAGTTTTTATGTTGCTGATTATTCATATAGAGAACATTTCAACTTCTCATCCGTAGATATTATTATGGATAAGGACTTTTATGATATTGGAGATAAGGTTTCTGCCGTAATCCAATCACCATTTAAAGAAGGTTGGGGACTCTTAACTTATGAAGCTGATGGTCTGTTAGGTTATAAGGTAGTAAAACTAACTTCCAGCTCAACCGTAATTGATTTTGATATTAAAGAGTATCACTCTCCGAATTTCTATGTTAGTATTACGGTTATTAAAGATAATAAAATTTATACGAAGCTGAAGAATGTAATTGTTCCGCCAAAGAAAAAGTTTCTTGATATTAAAATTGTATCTGATAAATCAACATATAAGCCCGGGGAAGAAGCTGAGTTCAAGATAACAGTTAAAGACGGGAACGGTAAACCGGTGATCTGTGAATTATCGATGGGAATTGTTGATGCATCATTATATTATATCCAGGAAGAATTTGTTAAGGATATGCGTCAGTTCTATTATAATCGGATCTGGAACCAGGTAAGGACCAGTAATTCATTCTATATGTATTATAGAGGTAGGAAACGAATGTCAAAAGGAGTAGATAAAAACGCAACTGCGGATGCTATGCCGCCGCCATCACCATCACCTGAAGCAGAGCTTAAAGTTTCGACATTTTATGCTGCAGGTGAGGAAATCGTTGATGGTATGGTGACAAAGAAAGAGAAGGAACCGAAGATCAGGGAGTATTTTCCCGATACTGCATATTGGAACCCGGTTATCTTAACAGATATGGACGGAGTTGCAACGGTCAAGATTAAGGTTCCCGATACATTAACCACATGGCGCACCACGATTCGGGGTATCTCAAAATCTACTCAGGTAGGGATGTCCAAGTATGAGTTTACGACATTTAAACCGTTATTAGTTAGGTTACAGTTACCTCGTTTTATAACTCAGGATGACCGGCTTTTAGTATCCGGGATTGTACATAATTATTTAAAAACCGAAAAGAGCGTACGCTCAACTCTAACTGCAACAGGCGTAACCCTGAAAACCGGTTCAAGCCAGACTCATAATATTAAGCCCGGTGATGATTACAGATTCGACTGGAAAATTATTGCAGAGAATTCAGGGGAAGCAGAATTTATTCTGAAGGGTTTAACTGATGAAGAATCTGACGGGATGAAATTAAGTATCCCTATTCTTCCGCATGGTTTGAAGAGATTTGATAATCAAACCGGAGTCCTCAAGAAACCGGAAGAGAAGATTATAAAAACAGTTGTTATTCCTGAAACTGCAATCATGGAAGCATCAGAACTTCAGGTTTTCACAAGCGGATCATTAGCCGGAACCATGTTTGATTCGCTCGAGTACCTGATCGGATTCCCGTATGGTTGTGTTGAGCAGACCATGAGCAGGTTCCTGCCCACGATAATGGTGGCACAAACAATCCAGAAATTGGGTCTTGAACAACCAGAAGTTCTTGAGAAAATTCCCGAGATGGTTGAGAAGGGTTTTAAAATGTTATACGACATGCAGCATCATGATGGTGGTTGGGGATGGTGGACCAATGACAATACTCACCCGTACATGACAGCTTATGTGGTATATGGTTTAGCCATGGCGATTGAGGCGGATTATAAGGTTGACATGAATAGGTATAGAAATGGAGTTAAGTCACTGGAAGAGCAGTTTGAAAAACAGAAACCCTGTGACCAAAAAGCGTATATGGCGTATGTCATGAGTCATTTGAAGAAACCGGATAAGAAAGGGATTATTAAACTTTATAAAGATAGAGATAAATTATCTATCTATGGGAAATCTCTCCTGGCAATGGCGATGTTTAATATTGATGAGAAGAGTAAAGGTGAAGCAATTGTTAAGTTCATAAAATCAAAGGCGAAATGTTCTGAATTATTCTGTCACTTTGAAGGTGAAACATTTAAATATTCATGGAGAAGAAATGACCTTGCAGTCAGTACCTATGCATTCAAGGCAATTGTGATGGCTAACCCGGATGATGAACTCGTTCCGAAAATTATTAATTGGCTCCTGTTAAAGAGAACCGGAAATTATTGGGTTTCAACTAAGGACACTGCAAATGTAGTTTATGCATTCTCATATTATCTTGATAAATCAGGTGAACTCGATGCGGATTATAGTTATAAGGTATATGTTAATAATAGGCAAGAATTAAACGGGAAGATAACAAAAAAGAACATTCTTAAGCCGGGAAGAAACATAACAATAAAAGCACAAAAACTAAATGTTGGTGAGAATAAAATTGAGATCATTAAATCTGGGAAAGGCCGGTTGTATTTTACTCTTGCCTTGAATTATTTTAACTATGAAAAAGTCATCAAGGCCGAATCAAAAAATATTAAGGTAAAGAGAACTTACAGCATTGTAAAGACGCAAAGAGATAAGAATGGAAATATGAAGGAGACTTTTTCTCCATTGAAGGAAGTTGTCCGATCAGGTCAGGAGATCGAGGTTACTCTCGAAGTAAGTTCAAATGACCCGCTGGAATATATTATGATTGAAGATTATATCCCTGCAGGTTGTGAGATCATTGACCGAAAATCAGGGAAGAGCTGGTATAGTCACAAGGAGTTCAGGGACGAGAAAGCAGTATTCTTCATAACACATTTCTATTGGTATCGAACTCGACAAACGAAAATAATTAAATACAGATTACGTGCTGAAATCCCAGGGGATTTCGAAGTGCTCCCGACAATCGCAACTTCTATGTATTTCCCTGATGTATATGCAAATACGAAGTCGGATCGACTAACCATAGTAGAATAATTTAACTAAAGCAGTGCTTCGCAAGTAAAAATGAACAATGAAGGGGGTGAAACCCCATTGCTATGCCTAATAATAATACTTTTCAAAGTACTAACCTTCACACCAGTCCAGTTTGGACTGGTGCATCATTAAAGATGATAATGCTTTAATCTATAAAACGACTGCTCTCTGCTCTCTGTTTTCTGTTTGGTTAACTCTGTTAACCAAACCCGCCCTGACTAAAAGAACTTAATCCTCCTGAATGATTATTATAAAAAAAATTAAACACCAATACAAATATACCCATGTCTGTGTGTTTGCAACCTGATTTAAAAAAACACTTGACATGTCACAAAATTTATGGTATTATTAATGAAATTTAGTTACTAACAAAGTAAAAGGAGGAAGCAAAGTGAGGAAAGCATTACTTTTAACATTAGTCTTAGTGGTAAGTTTGTTATTATTTTCGGGATGTGAAATGGTAAAAAATCCAATGGAAAATCAGGAGATTTATTCCGGGTCTACCGAACTAAGTAAAAATAGTGAAACGGTTAATATTTCTGTTAAATTAGTAAACTCCTTATCAAATGGTAATTTAGTATTTGAATTTTATTATGAAGGTTTTGATTTGGTAGTGGAGGAGATTAATATAAATGACATTACTGCTTCAATTATCAACATTAATATAAATCCCTCAGGAACAATGACAAGGGTAGTTATCAATCCTAATCATGCCTATATTCCCGGCGAAATTAATCATATTGATATGGTTTTTACAATAGTTACATCAAGCTGCTCAACAACACTTTCTTCCGAAGGTTGGGATTTAGATGGTAAGGGAACAGATAATGTTGTAGAAGAGATGGAACTTGTAGTTGAGGAACTTATCTCTAGACCCGACCCTAATCTTTAATTAAAAGTGCTGCCTGAACAATTACAATAGTTTCAACTCAAAAGATTGCATTAGAGATGATTGATGTAGATCAAAGGTATTAATTACATCATAGAGAACAGATAACTGAGAGCAGACCCTGTACCACGCGCTTCGCTAGGGTGCAGGGCTCCGAAACAGTTGTTTTATAGATAACAGAAAGCACATCTATCGTTAAATAGTTTAGGAGTTGAACAAACCTAACATTTGAACTATTGAACTATCAAAGCTCGTTAAACACTTCAACTCATAAACACTTGAACAATTAAACTATCGTAGCCTTCTTAACATTTTAACTCAACTAACATTTGAACAATTTAACCATCGTAGCTCTTTTGAACACTTGAACTTGTTTAACATTTGAACAATTTAACTATCAAAGCATTCTTAACATTTTAACGGTTTTTAACACTTGAACTATTTAACACTTTTATTTCGTTTGACTTTTATCTCCAACTATGCTATATTGAATGAAAAATTAGAAGAAAAATGATAAATATCTCAAGTAATTATTTCAAAGACCTGAAAGTAGTTTTACTGGTTGCTTATTCAATCATATTAAGTCTTCTTGCTGTCACACTAATATTCAAGATTGATCTATTCCTCTGGTTAATTGTTTCGGGAATAATTGCGTTAGGTATATCTTATTTTACACTTCGAATCTGGGTATTAATTCTAACTCTTGTATTGACATTATTATCATTGGTTATTCTCTCCATTACAGGTGGAGGTGAGTTAATCAAGAATTATGAAACTATAATTTTATTTGGATTCTTTTTCATTGTGACTGGATTATTGATTATTGAACATAATTTAGTAAAGGGAGAAGAAACTCTTGAAGATCAGAGTTTTAGTGAGGAGTTCAGTAAACTTGAGACTGAGTTTTCAAAGAAAAATTCTTATTACGCTGAGAGGAGTATTGCCCTTAAACGCTATTTGAATCTTGAGAAGCTTGCAATTAAGATGAATAAATGTATTAGGGAAGAGAATATTTTAGAAATTGCTGCAAATGATATTTATAAATCGATCAAGAAAGGCACTTGTTATATTTTCTTTAAGAAGACCAGTGAATTTAAGTTATTAGCCGGCAAACCAAAATCCTTTCGTCAAAAGATTAACAGTAAAGAGATAGATTTTAATTCTGGGGTTTTTGATTATATGACTACCAAAAAGGAATCTCTAAAAATTGATGATTTAAGTAAGGAATTCCGATTTAAAGAGATCAGTGCAATTAAAGGGACCAACTCCCTTATTTGTGTACCTATTCTTATTGAAGGAGATGTTGTTGGTTTTATTAAACTTGATTCGAAGAAGACAGAAGATTATAATTATGATGATTTAAAAATACTTTCAATTGCAAGTGAACTTGCAGGGTTATCGCTTACAAATGCATTTTATCTGAATAAAATCACTGACCTGGCAATTTCAGATCCATTAACCGGGTTATTTGTTCGGAGGTATTTTATTGAACAGTTAATATCAGGGCTTGAATTTGCAGAAAAAACCAATTCACGCCTTTCTTTAATTCTGATTGATATTGATCACTTTAAAAAGTTCAATGACTCTTATGGTCATCTTTTAGGTGATAAAATTCTTAGTATACTCGGAAAGTTTTTTCTCGACTCAACCCGGGAAAACGATTTAATTGGAAGGTATGGTGGTGAAGAATTCGCAATTATAATGAAAGATACAGGTATAAATCTTGCATATAAAATTTCTGAAAGGTTAAGAGAATCTGTTAGTGATTTAAAACTTGAATATGAAGGAGCTGAATATTCTATTACAATTAGTTTGGGAGTTGCAGAATATTTCAATAAGAATTTCACTTCAGAACAGTTGATTAAAGCAGCTGATATTGCTTTATATAGTGCAAAGAAACAGGGTAGAAATAAAACGATTACCTTTGACGGAAATCTTTAAAAGGAGGAGGCACAGCCTCTTTGACAATGACACACAGACGGTTGATATCGTAAAGCTGTTATTTGTCATCGCGAGGGAGCAAAGCGACCGCGGCGATCTCCGAGCGGAGCGAAGGCACAGCCTCTTTGTAATTGATATTCTGACGTTTTTTTGTCATTGCGAAGGAGGAACGTAGCGACGACTGCGGCAATCTCCGACCGCAGCGAAGGCACAGGCGTTTTGTAATTGACATTCTGACGTTTTTTTGTCATTGCGAAG
>DAOVMD010000463.1 GCA_030630935.1 Candidatus Mcinerneyibacteriota bacterium
ACTTTTCTTCTAACAAGCCCGGAGAAATCGTGAAGTCTTCAAATTTTCCGGAAAAGACAATTGTGAATTTCTCAACTTTTGACTTCTTAATCGTTTCAGAAATCTGTTCTAAACTAATTATCGGCGTGAACCAAACTCCATTCTGCAGCATTCCAAATCCTAATTTCTTAAGTTCACGACGGAACTTATCTCGTAATGACCGTTTGATTTCCGGAATATCAAAAAAAACAAGTTTCCATTTCATATTCCAATTTGAATGGTCGGGAAAAATCAATTTATCAATTTCGGTTATAGCATTTAACCCGGAACCGGTCAAATAAAAGAATACTCCGCCGATCAAACGCTTTTTTTGTATATAATCTTTCTTTACCAGGTGATACATCATCTGCCGAATAGTTGGTTCTATTTTCTGCCCATCAACCAATTTATATGCAGCAACAATTGATTTCAACTTTAACTCACCCAACAACTTGAGATTCAACAAAATCTCCTTGGTAAAACTGCGCATATAATTTTTCTCGCTTTTGATGTATTTTATCACAAACACTCTAATCAGTCAAGAGAAAAATTCCAGGTGATGTTCCTTTTATATTAATTCTTAAATCGTTAATCGGTGTTCGATATTAAAATTCTAACCTTCATAAAACATAGTTGTTACATAGCATGACATCGTGCACCCTATAGATTAAGGCTACCAAGCTCTTTTAGATAAAAATATATATTTGACAACCTTTTCTATAGAGATTTTTGGAGGCAGCTGATACTCAAAGGCATCTATTATACTGCTATCACAGGTAACACTTAGGCTATGTATCTCTTTAAGGATGGTAGCTACTACATACTCATAGACCACATCTTGTGGCATTTGTAAATGTTCACCAAATATATTAAGAACTCTATCACTTCGGATGAACCTAACCAGATGAATGACTCCATTCTCAATAGGGATCTGTTCCTTAGAAGTGCACGATGTTAGGGTGCACGATGTCCTGCTATTTGTCAAATATATTTTGCATTCTATAGTTTCTTTAAGCAACTTCAGCTCTAAATAAGTGCCGCATAATAATTAAAGCGAAACCATTATTCATTTATCATTCTTAATTGTTACTTTTTCACTGTTGAGCGAAGTGAAACAATTCTTGAATTATTCATTTTAATATGATATAATTAACTTAATAATCCTGAAGGAGTTTATGGAAGAAATAGACAGAACACAAAAAAGACAAACCCGATTAAAATCGGTACTAATGAAGAGATATAAGGACATACATTTGATCCTTGAGGAGATTCACAATATCCACAATATAAGTGCAATCCTCCGAACTGCAGATGGTTTTGGTCTTCAGAACATTAACCTTGTATATTCAGCTGAGGAAGATTTTAAAATTAACCCACTGGTTTCACAGGGAGTTCAGAAGTGGATGGATATTAATTTTTTTCTTACTCTTAAAGAAGTTGTTGATTCACTGAAGAAGGAAAACTTAAAAATTTATGCAACAGGTTTCACAAAAGAAGCCGTTCCTTTTTTAGAAGTTGACTTTACAATTCCTTGTGCAATAATACTGGGGAATGAACATGAAGGTGTTTCGAAATTTGCTCAGGAGATTTCAGATGATGTAATTTATATTCCTATGCATGGTTTTGCTCAATCTTTCAATGTCTCGGTTGCAAATGCAATAATACTATCCGAAGCCCGAAGGCAGAGATTACAAAAAGAGATTGAAGGAACATATTCAAAAATTGAAATCGAAGAATATTTCAAAAAATGGATTAAACTATAGGTACAGAATGGACAGTATTTCTTTTCAAAAATTTACAGGTGCCGGTAACGACTTTATTATAATTGATGGATTTAAATTAACCGCAGCAGATATAGAAAGAGTAATTTTGAATATCCCACAGTTATGTGTTCGGGGAACAGGTATTGGTGCGGATGGGTTAATAATCATACTTAAAGATAATGAATATGATTTTCAAATGCGGTATTTCAATTCGGATGGTTCAGAAGCTGAAATGTGCGGAAATGGCGGGCGATGTGTATCAATGTTTGCATTCAGGGAAGGCTATTCGAAGGAGAACATGAAATTTAGAGCAATATCCGGGATTTATTCAGCTGAGATAATTGGTGAAGCTGTTAAGCTCCAGATGCAGGATTCAGAATATCCAACAAAAAAAAATATTCAAATAACTAATTTCACAGTAAAGGGATATTTTTTAATTGCCGGGGTTCCTCATTTCGTAATATTCCAAAACGAGAATCCGGATCTGAATTCCGATGAAATTAATTCCTGGGCTAAGGAAATCAGGTTTCATAAAGAATTTTCACCAGCTGGAACAAATGTTAATATTCTAAAAATAATTGATAAGAATAATTTAATCATAAAAACTTATGAGAGGGGTGTTGAAGAAGAAACCCTTGCTTGCGGAACAGGGTCAACTGCTTCGGGGATAATCTCCACTGTGATTGGAGTTACAGAATCTCCGGTATATTTGAAGACTAAAAGCGGGTTAACTTTAACTGTTGAATTGAAATTGGAAAAAGATAAAATTACAGATATCTTCCTGACTGGTG
The DNA here is from genome assembly GCA_030630935.1 of Candidatus Mcinerneyibacteriota bacterium. GTDB lineage: Bacteria > AUK180 > AUK180 > JAQVHJ01 > JAQVHJ01 > DAOVMD01. The sequence continues at coordinate 2,573 of DAOVMD010000463.1, forward strand.
AAGCCAGGTTAGTTTATAAGGGGAACCTTAGCATCGCTTGACGCAAGCTAGATCTTGCTTCGCTGCGATGCGC
>DAOVMD010000082.1 GCA_030630935.1 Candidatus Mcinerneyibacteriota bacterium
AAAATACTTACTTGTGATAGGAGATATCCAATCACCACAATGAAAAACTGCTTCAACTTTATTGTCATTGAATAGTTGAACTGCCATTGTAATATTCGGCATATTTTCATGTGTATCTGAAATGATTCCAATTAACATATTAAGTGCACTACCTTGGTCGTTTCTTGAGATTTACCCTGACCTTTGAGTCCTTGTCACTCTTGGAAAATTTAACTCTTTTCGCACCGATTAAATCAGGATATTTCTTGATTTTTATTATGACATTTCTATTTACAGGAATGAAAATTTTACTTGGTGTCTTTTTTTGTGTGTTCCGTCCGTTTATAAAAATATTCCCCCCGGATGGAGTTGAGAATATCCAAATTGCTACTCGATTAGAGGTGTCAATAGGTGTAGGTGTTGGAGCTGGTGTTGGAGTTGGAGCTGGTGCAGGAGCAGGAGCAGGTACTGCAGGACGATTCAGAAGATTAAGATTAAATGGATCAAGAACTACAACTAAAATCCCTGCAGTAATTAGTATTACAACAAAGATTAATCCGAGGATGAGAAAAACGGGTGCTTTTGATTTCTTCTTTTTTGGAATAGGTTTTTGTATATGATGTTTTACTTTTGGAACGCTTGCCCGTTTCTGTATCTCATCACGTTGCTTTTTTAAATTGATGATTTTTGATTCAATTTCTGAATTGTCCGGGTCAAGTACAAGTGCAAGTTCAAATTCTGTAATTGCATCTTCAATCTTTTCACCGCCAATATTCATGTAATACATGCCTTTTGCAATGTGATCTTTAGCTTGTTTTTCTTTTAATTTTAGTGTATAACCATTCGGGTCTTTTATGAATTTATTGAGGTCTTTACTCGTGAAGTATAAATTGTGTTTTTCCATGAACTTTTGAATATCATCCAATAATTCACTAACATGTAAATATCTCTTTTCAAGATCCTTCTCCAATGTTTTCATTACTATATCACTTATTTCCTTTGGAACTGTCTCATTAATTTCATAAACAAACTTAGGTTTATAACTTAAAATTTTTGTAATGACTGAGGTGTAATTTTCCCCGTCAAAAGGTTTTACTCCTGCAGCCATCTCATAAAACATTACTCCAAGTGAAAAGATATCTGTTTGTTGAGTTACTTTTTTTCCCGCAGCTTGCTCCGGAGACATATAAGCCGGAGTACCGATTAAGGAGCCGGTTACGGTAACTGAAGTAAATTGTTTTGCCTGAGCTAACCCGAAATCAGTAAGCTTAACCTTACCCTCAGAAGTTATCATTACATTACCAGGTTTAATATCCCTATGAACAATCCCTTTTGAATGTGCATGCTCTAAACCTTTCGCAACCTCTGAAATGATAAATAAAGTAATTTCAAGAGGAAACTTTGCAGTTTTATCTTTTAAATCTTTTAAACTTCCACCATCAATAAATTCTAAAGCAATAAAAAAAGAATTATCTTCCTTACCAAAATCAATTATCTGAACTATGTTTTCGTGATTCAGGAGAGCTGAAGCCTTTGCTTCCCGGTCAAATCGGGTGATAAAGTTTTCATTAGTAACAAGATGTGGATGTAGTTCCTTAATGACTACATAACGATCCAGGGATTTTTGGATACCTTTATATATCGTAGCGGTACCCCCCTGACCTATCTGCTCAAGGACTTCAAAGTTTTTTATTGTTCTTCCCATAAATATTACCTCGTTGTGTTTTTTTATTTAAAGAAAATTATATCATTTTTAGTATAAAATGTCAAATCATTTCTCTTAATTAATTGAAAAGAATTTTTATGTGAATTCGTTGAATTTTCTTTAGATTCAAGTATAATCTCAAAAAGCAGAAACAATAATAAAAATTACTTGATTTTTTTAAAGATTTCTATTATAATAGGTAAGTTAATAAGATATTATGTAAATTCAATAATTAAGGTTAATATTATGAAAACATTTTATATTACTACTCCATTATATTATGTTAATGCAAAATTGCATATTGGTCATTCATATACAAGTATTGCAGCAGATGTAATTGCACGTTTTAAAAGGATGACCGGGTTCGATGTTTTTTTTCTGACTGGTTCAGATGAGCACGGACAAAAGATTGAAGAATCCGCAATAAAATTGGGGATTACACCACAAGAGCTTGCAGACAGAAGTGTTGAGAATTTTAAAGAGATTTGGAAACTTTTTAATGTCAGTTACACAAAATTTATCAGAACCACAAATGAGTATCATGAGAAAACAGTTTTGAATTTATTTAACAAATTACTTGAGAAAGGCGATATTTATAAGGGTGTTTATAAAGGTTTATATTGTGTTCCTTGTGAATCATTCTGGTCAGCTTCAAGGTTAAAGAATGGGAAATGTCCCTCTTGCGGAAGAGAAGTTGAAGATCTTGAAGAAGAGAATTATTTCTTTAAAATTTCACAATATATAAATATGTTACTAAAATATATTGATGAGCACCCTGATTGTATTCAACCGGAAAACAGAAAGAACCAGGTACTTTCTGTATTAAACGAAGGTATTCAGGACCGTTCTGTATCCAGGTCTTCGGTTGAATGGGGGATTTCTGTTCCGAATGACCCGGAGCATGTGATTTGGGTCTGGTTTGATGCATTGATTAATTATATATCGGGTATTGGTTATCCTAATGATCTTGAGATGTTTAAAAAATACTGGCCTGCAGATATTCACTTTATTGCAAAGGATATTCTTTGGTTTCATTCTATACTCTGGCCAATGATGCTCTTAGCTGCAGATATTGAATTACCAAAGAAAGTTTTTGCACATGGTTTTTGGAGTTTTCGTGGTGATAAAATGTCAAAATCAAAAGGTAATGTTATTGACCCCATTGAACTTGCTAATGAATATTCTTCTGATGCTATCAGGTATTTCCTTCTTGCTGAAGTACCATTTGGGAAAGATGGAGATTTCTATATGGAAACTTTTATTAAACGAATTAACTCAGACCTGGCAAATGACTTTGGAAATCTGTTAAATAGAACATTAACAATGGTGGAGAAATATTTTGATGCTTTAATTCCTGAACCAGGCGAAAATGAAGATTTAGAAGATGCAATTACAGAACTAAGGAAGACAGTTTTTCAGAAATATGAAGAAGGCTTTGAAGTATTAGAGTACTCAGAAATTCTGAGGGATATTTGGAAATTAATTCAAAGATTAAATAAATATATTGATGAAACTTTACCATTTCAACTAGCAAAAGATGAATCTAAACGACCTCGGCTAAGAACGGTTTTATATAATTTATGTGAGAATTTAAGAATCATATCAGTTTTAATTTATCCGTTTATGCCCGATACTTATAGAAGAATTCAGAAACAGCTTGGATTAAAACCGCAGGATATCCCTGAATTATCTTCGGAATTTGAGTGGGGCGGGTTAAAACCTGGAATAAAACTTGGGAAGAGGGAAGTTTTATTCCAAAGAATTAAGGAAGATTAATATGCTGAAATTTAGAAAAGAAGGCTTAGTTTATATAGTGATCTCCGGTTTGATAATTACGTTTTTCTTTTTAGTCGGAATACGATATACCAATTTCCTTTTCTTTATAATAGCCGGAATAATGATAATTCCTGCAGTTTTTATTATTTATTTTTTTAGAGATCCGGAACGTTATCCCGATACTTCAGGGGAGTATGATTATATCTGCCCTGCTGATGGTGAGATTCTTTTAATTGACGAGATAAATGATGAGGTTTTCCTTAAAGAAAAAGTTAGAAAAATAAGTGTTTTCATGAATATATTTAGTGTCCACGTTAATCGAAGTCCAATTGATGGGAAATTAGTTAAACTGGTTTTTAATCCGGGTATTTTCCTACCTGCTTTTCGAGATGCGGCATCAGTGAAAAATGAAAGAGTTGATTTTTTTATAAAAGGAAGAACTTGCAATACGAGAGTATCCTTAATTTCAGGGATTATTGCAAGAAGGATAGTGCCGTTTGTTCAAATGAATCATAACCTAAAGAAAAAAGAAAGAATAGGAATGATAAAATTTGGGTCACGGGTTGATTGTTATTTACCTTTAGATTTTAAAGTTCATGTTCAGAAAGGTGATAAAGTTTTTGCTGGGAAAACTCTTTTAGCATCAAAATAAAAAGAAACAAAAAAACAAAAAAAAGAAAATTTAACATGGACTTTAACGAGACTTACAAAAAATAATTTAAAAACGTTAGAGTGTCATTGCGAGGATTGAACGAAGTGAATGACGTGGCAATCTCATTTTTTACAGGACAAAAGAAAACAAAAAACAAAGATAAAATTAAGAAATATTTTAACAGGGATGTACGGGATGTACGGGATGGGAAAAAATAAACAATTGTTGATGTATTCATTCAAAAACAAACGAATTGTATCCCAAACAAAGTAGGGGTTAACGGCGTTAACCCGAATCATTTGAATATAATTCTTCGACATAATCAGGGAATAAACTTATTAACTTCTTAGGACACAGAGAAAGGTAAAACAAAAATAAAAAAAGAATTTTAACAGGGACTATATGAGATTTGTAATTGGCTTATATATATTGTTTTTAATTGTTTAAAACTAAAGGTGCTTAAAGATTCAATTGAATGTAAAAATATATAAACAGTGAACTTAAGAGTAAGTAACCACGTAGGGTTCCCTATTAAAAAACTAACGAGAACTTTTTTTAAAGAATGGGAAAAATGAAGGATATTTGAAATATTCAGTAGGGGCGACCGGTCGGGCGCCCTGACCATAAGAAATAAAACACCCATACGATAAAAAAGATAACAACAAAAAGAAGAAAATAAAAAACAAAGAAAATCACCGCCCCGAAGTAAATCCGGGGTAAACTCCGGACGCAGAGAAAAATAAAAACAACAAAAGCAAAAAAAATATTAACCACTGAACACACTGAACACGCCGCTATATTATAGATTACAATATACTTGTTTAGAACTACTGATGCTTAAAGAATCTATAGAATACAATTTGTATTTGGTTAAATTGACAAAGGCTTATTCCAAGTCCAAAGAATTGTATCCCAAACAAAGTAGGGGTCAAGGGCCTTGACCCGAATCGTTTGGACTTAATTCTTCGGCATAATCAGGGAAGAAACTTTATAATCACCGAAGACGTGGAGAAAGGTAAACAAAAGGAAAAAGTCTTTTTATAATTGATATTTTTATATAGCATCGTAAGAATGTAAATGCTAATCCGTTCTTCCTTCTTCATTGTTGCGTCAAGCGAAACTATAATTAAACCTATTGACTTTTTAGGGTTTATCCTTTATAATATTAATATGATTAGATAAATCAGGAGAGTTAAGATGAAGAAGAGATATCTTAGTAAACTAAGTTTAGTGTTTTTGTTTTTACTGATTATTTTTACAACACTGGGTTGTTCAAAAATGAGTGATGAAGAGAGGATTAATTTATATAAAAAGGAAACATATAAATTTCTTGATGAACATCAAGATTATTTTGTAAATCCTGAAACAACCCTAAAAGCAGAAGATATGATTAAAGCTTACAATCCAACGGATGATGAATGTTTAGGAATTCAAAGTCAAAATTTATCTAAAATAGATATTGAAAAATTTACATTAGATTTTAAAATAGAAGATTATGCTGATAAAAATGATTTTTTACTTGAATTAGTATTGTTTTTTCATCTTACTAAAAAATGGGAAGCCACTTTATCAAAAGAAGATATTATAATGACAAAAATTATGCCAATATTAAAAGGATCTGATATTAAATTAAAAATGCGCTGGATTTCATATTTAACAGAGTCATTACTTAGTATTCATAATGAAAAACTTCCTTTTAAAGAAGAGAATAGGTATATGGTGATGGATTTTTTAATTGAGATTGTTTCAGATAAAAGTAATCCAGTTCTATGTAGATATTTAACTGCACGTGCTTGGGAAGCAGGGGAAAATAGAGAAGAAGAAATATATAAAGTATTTAATATCTTACTTCAAGATGAAATTATATTTGAAAAAATGGGAACATTATTGTGGTTTTTAAGAAAAGAAGCTCCAAAATTATATGATATGATGTTTTCCATTTTGGAGAAGAGAGAGAAATATTCGGATAAAATTATTTTAGGATCATTAGGGTTTTTCTTTAGAGATTCAGTTAATTTTCGCAATGATATAAAGGGAAGTAGGAGAAAAAGAATTAAAAAAATATTGAATGAAATATTAAAAGGAAATGAAAACAATATTTTAAAAAATAAATCCGAGTTAATTAAATTAAATATAAAGGAAAATGAAAAAGAAGGAAAGTACAAATGAAAAAAGTAAAGCGAAACACAGACATTCGAAGAATAAGTGGTTCCGTGGGCAGGAACCCTTTATGAGGTTTGTATGAAGAAGAGATATCTATTATGGAGTGTGTTTTTTGTAATTGCGAGTGTATTGATATTTTCGTTTTTAAATAACGGGTGTTCGAATACAAAATCGACGAACATATCCCAGGTAAAAAATGAGAAAAAATTAAAGTATCCGGAATGGCCAGGATTGGATGAGAAGATTGAAAAATATAATAAATTAGTCGAGGGTTCTCCTCCTGAATTAAACGCAACGAGCCTTTTTAAAATGGGAGTTGAAAAAGAAGACATAAAATGGCATTTCGTGATTTATTTAGATTTGGATTTATCAGAAAATGAAATACAAAATGTAATTGAGGAGATTAATAAAAAAGGTGGAAAGATTTACAAGAATATACAAAACCGATCTCTATATATTACTATTTTAAGTATGGAGAGGTTTAAAGATTATTATAATTATTTAAATTCTTTAAAGAAGACTGATAAAAGAATAAGATACTTTTATATGAATGATTTAATTGAATATTCATGTTATCACTACTCTCCAATTGATAACACTACTCATATAATATTCAATGAAATTTTATCAGATGAAGAAAAGAAGGTTTTTGCAAAAAAATATAATTTAAAATTTAAAGAAGGAAATTATTTCAAATTTAATCCAGGACGAGATTTCATTAAGGCTTATGTGAAAATGTTTGAAGACCCACTTGTAAAAAGGGTTGCTCTCAATGATCTTTATGCTATTAAATCTCTACAAATACAAGAACCTGTTGATACTGATTTTAAAAACAAACTTCAGTGGTCTTTAAAATCAAAAAATGATAAAGAACAAAAAGATGAAATTAAGGATAATGGTGATTTGAAGTATCCCGAATGGCCGGGATTGGATGAAAAGATTGAAGAATATGAAGAAGTTATTAAAGGTGGTAAGAAAGTATATTCAAAAGATTATACAAATTTAGCACGTTTAAAAATAGAACCTGAAGATATTAAATGGCATTTATGTATTTATGTAATTGGCATAAGAGGTAGTGATAAGTATTTATTTAAAAAAGAGTATTATTTCCCGATAGAAATAGATAATTTAATAAAAAGAATTGCGAAGGAAAATAATTGTGAAATACATAAAATAAGTAAGATTTATGGGAGTAGAAAGTATTACATAACTATTAAGAATTATAAGAAGGAAGAATTAAGAAGATATTATGATCTTTTTAAAATACATAAAGAAATGATAGAAATCAAAACAGATTATCCTAAAAGAATAAGAACAATTAAACTACCTTTAATAGGAAGAGTTAGGGTTTATGTTAATTCACTAATAGAATTTAGTATTGGACATCATAGGCCAATTGATATTACAGAAATTCCTATTCGTTTTTACGATAATGTTACCGAAGAAAAGATTAAGCAGTTTATGAAAAAATATAATATAAAAAGATATAAGAAAAAAACTTTAGGTAAAAATAGGTATGCAGTATATTATAAAGGCAAAGACGAGGATTTTGTAAAATTTTATGTTTCAATTCAGGAAGATCCTATTGTAAATTATGTATCTCTATATGGTTGGGCAAAAGTAAAATCATGTAGTGATCAATATTACTATAAACAATGGTATTTAGCGCAATAGTGTGCCGGCCTATGACTTATGACTTGGGTAATAGGGTTCCGGTCTTTTATATCTCATATTAAAATTAATCATCTTTGAAATCTCAGAAAGATAAGAGTAAAATCAGTAGGGGCTACCGGCCGGTCGCCCTGATTAAAAGAACTTAATCCTCCCATATCGAACATATCAAATCTTTACGGGATACTTGGTTCATACGATAAGGGCGCCCGGCCGGTAGCCCCTACTGCATTTCTCATAAGAATCGTACATGATTCAGATTGGAGGCACAGCCTCTTTGATAGAAAGCACAGCCTCTTTGATAATGACCCAGAACCACGCACTTTGTTAGGGTATCTGGGCGCTGCATTCAGGCGTTCTTTCCCTGCAAGCAGGGTTTATAAAAGAGATTGCCACCGTCACTACGTTCCTTCGCAATGACAAAATGGAGTTGAATGAAGGCAACAGTCATAATATTACAAAGCAATTTATTGCTTTTTTATATATTTCGTAGACCCGGGTTTTAACCCGGGTATTGAATGCCCCACACACCCGGGACTTCAGTCCCATTATGGTTAACTCTGTTCTCTGAGGGGTAGAATTTGAATATCGAACACCGATTAACGATTTTAGATTTAAGAATTAATATAATAGGAATAAATTCCTCTAGTGGTGAAGGTTTTTAGTTGGAAGTTAGAAATGAATAGTGAGAAATAATGAAACTTGATTTTTTTGGAGTTAAAATTATTTTTCGTTTTCTAAGATTATATTAAAATGAGATTTAAGAAGGGGGATATCTTTTTTTACTGTATTCCAGACAATATCAATGTCTACACCGAAATAATCATGTATGACTTTATCTCTCATTCCTGCCATCTGCTTCCAGGGGACATTGCTGTATTTTTGTTTAAATTCATTGGTTAATCTTTTAGCTGCTTCGCCGATTATTTCAATTTCTCTTATAACGGCTGCTTGCATCATTTTATTCTCTTTAAACTGTTCTTTATGTACATTTTGAGTGTATTCTTCTATCCTTAAAACTGCATCAAGGATATGTTTAAGATAAATGTTATTGTTTTTTTTCATTGATAAATTACCTTCATCTCTTTTTTTATAGAATCGATAAGATAAGGACTGATTGAATTTTCTGTAAGCAAGTCTACCTTACGACCCAGGGATGCATAGAGTTCCTGCTCTATTCCTACGATTTCCAACAAACTTATTTCACCGATAAATTCTACAATTATGTCAATGTCACTTACAGGGGTCTGTTCATCCCTGGCATAGGAACCAAATATAGAAATCTTCTTAACCCCATGCTTTTTTAAAATAGAAATTATCTCTTCATATATTTTTTCTTTTTTCATAACAGTATAATTATATCATAAAACAATATGATTTGCAAGAAAATTAGAAACGAGTCAATCTTAGAGTACCGGCTTCTTTGATAATGACCCAGAACCACGCACTTCGTTAGGGTATCTGGGCGCTGCATTCAAATGTTCTTTCCCTGCAAGCAGGGTTTATAAAAGAGATTGCCACAGTCACTACGTTCCTTCGCAATGACACTCAAACGGTTGGATGTTGTAAAGACAATATTTGTCATCGCGAGAGCAATTATTTATATTTTCAGTTCGGGTTCGGGTTTGGGTTTGAGACGTTATTTGTAAGACACTCCCCATCAGG
>DAOVMD010000416.1 GCA_030630935.1 Candidatus Mcinerneyibacteriota bacterium
GAAAATTCAATGATTTCAATATCGCAGTTTTTAAAAAGATGTAAGAAATTAAGAAAGTAAATCTTCTTATCACTACCATTATATTGAATCTTCTCTTCAATTAAAATTTTATTACTCCCGGAATTTCCAAATTTTATATTCATAACCCTATTAATTGAGAAGGTCTCATTATTCGAGAACCCGGAAACAGTTCCAAAAATAATAAATAAAAATGTAATTAGAAATTTATTTTTCTGGGTGTGCATATATAATTTCTTCAATTTTCTGTTTAAGTTCGCTTAATCCTGTTCCATTCTGTGCAGAGATAAATATTGCATCCGGGAGTTCATTTTTCACGATTAAAGTACGATCTTTATCTTTTAGGATATCCATTTTATTAAATACAAAAAGTGCCGGTTTATCTTTCTTAACCAACTTATGAACAATCTTCCTTGCCACATTTAACCTATCCCTCCAGTCATATAAACTAATATCAACAATGAATATTAATATATCAGAGTATTTAATCTCTTCCATCGTAGATTTAAAAGACTCTAATAATTCGGTTGGTAAGTTTCGAATAAAGCCAACTGTATCAGAGATTAAAATCATTTTTTTTGAACTCAAATATAAATTCCTGATTACAGGAGACAGAGTTGCAAAAACCTGATTCTGAACAATCGCACCACCTTTTGTAATATTATTAATCAGGGTTGATTTGCCGGAGTTTGTATAGCCGACCAGGGATGCAAGATATTTTGATTTTCTTCTTTTTCTGGAAAGTTCACGCCGCTTTGAAACACCATTTAATTTTTTCTTTAGAGCAGAGATTCTTTTCTGGATTTTTCTCCTGTCAATCTCCAGTTGTGTTTCCCCGGGCCCCCTGGTTCCAATACCTGCACCAAGATTTGAGAGAGAAGTTCCCTTCCCTAATAGCCGGGGTAATAAATACTTAAGCTGGGCAAGTTCAACTTGAATTTTTGCTTCTGAAGTTCTGGCGTGGAGAGCAAATATACCGAGAATCAATTCATTTCTATCTAATAATCTAACAGGTTTATCGAGGATATTCTCAAGAACCCTTTCCATATTATTTTTCAATCCTGCTTTGATCGGGGTACTAAAAATAATTGTTGAGATTTCATTATCCTTCATAAAGTTCCCAATCTCTTCTAATTTTCCTTTGCCTATATAAAGAGAAGCTGAATACTTCTCCCTTAGTTGAGTGAATATTTCAACGATTTCTATCTTAACAACTTTTGCAAGTGAAATAAATTCTTTATTGGCTGATTCTAATTGTAAAAGGTTATCACGATCACCTTTTAAAATTACATTGGCCCCAACTGCTTTATTCGAAATAGTATTCAAATCTAACTCCTAAAATAGACTAAACGGTTTTTGTGGAAAGATTGCGGTAATCGAATGTTTATAAATTATAATATCCTTCTTATCTGATTTAAGGATAATTACAAAACTATCAAATCCAACTATTACTCCTTTAATTGAATCACCACTTACTAAGATAATCTTTATCTCATCTCCGTCCTTTCTAATCTTATTTAAAAAATTATCTTGAAGATTAATTTGTCCCCTTTGATCTTTCATTATCTCCTCCTGTTGATTTTAATATTTTTATAATAGAGTTTACATCTTTTTGAACATTAAAACTCCTATCTATCCAATTAACTTCATCTTTATATTTTCTGATCCAGGTAAGTTGACGCTTTGCATAATTCCTTGTTCTTTGTGCAATAACTTCCTTCGCTCTATCCAGTGACATTTCATTTTTTAGATATTTAAAGATTTCATAATATCCTAATGCCTTCATTGAGTTTAGGTTCTCTTCATAACCTAATTCAATTATTTTCTTAACTTCATCAATCCAGTGATTTTTAAACATCTTTTCTGTACGATTATTTATCCTTTCATATAAAATTTCTCTTTGGCTATTCAATGCAAATAAAATATAAGGATATTTAGTTTTATAATCAGTAGATGAGTTTTGAAATTCAGAAAATCTCTTGCCTGTCGTATGGATAACTTCCAGTGCCCTGATTACCCTTTGAAGATCATTCATATGAATCTTCTGAGCATACTCAGGATCTAAATCTATTAACATATTGAAGAGATGTAATTTTCCTTTTTCCTTTTCCAAATCAATTAATTCATCACGATACTTAAAATCCTCCGTCTTTTTTGGAGGTAAACCCTTAATTAAAGTATCAAAGTATAATCCGGTTCCGCCGGATATAATGATTTTTTTATTTTTCTTCTTAATCTTTTCAATCCACCTATCTCCCAATCTCTTGAAATCACCTGCGGTAAACCTTCTATCAGGTAATATGAAATTAATAAGGTGATAATTTATCCCCCTGAGCTCTGTTTCTGTAGGTGAGCTTGTTCCAATCTCCATATATTTATAAATCTGCATTGAATCAGCAGAAATTATCTCGGCATTAATTTGAAATGCAAGTTCAATTACCAGCTCTGTCTTACCTATTCCTGTAGGACCAAGGATAAAAATCAATGGGTAGTTCATTAAACTTCTTGTTCAACAATTGCAGATTTTGTTTCAAGAAGAAGATATGTTTTCCTTGTATTATCTTCAATATCCAGGAAGACATAAATAAACTGTCCCATTCCCATGAACAATACATAAAGTATGACTCCAGCCAGCATTGATCCTACCCCGACACCTAAACCCGTCATTACCCACCAAGCCATTGTTTCAGTCTGACCGCCCATAACAACACCATAGATTACAGCACCCGGTAAACCAAGTATTCCGGCTACTAAAAAAATCCAGGCAAGAATCTTATACAATGTAGCTACCAATCTTAAAACTTTATATTTCGTTTCCATAAATTCTCCTTTTTTTTAATATGGTACTGTGAAATGTTTATTCACAGAAACCTATTATTTATCGAATAATACAATATTTACAGGACTTTCAGCTACATATCCCCCCATTTGCCTGTTTTGATGGAGTTTACAAATAAAAATTAACCACTGAACACACTGAACACACCGCTATATTATAGATTATAATATACTTGTTTAAATTTGGAGATACTTATAACACAACTGAATGTAAAATTTTCACCGCCCCGAAAAAACGGGGTAAACTCCGGACGGAAAAAAACAAAACAAAATAACTGAGTTCATATTTTTAACAGAGATTACATGATTCATGGGATAAGAAAAAGAATATAAATACA
>DAOVMD010000110.1 GCA_030630935.1 Candidatus Mcinerneyibacteriota bacterium
ACTTGGATTTGCATTTTTAACAGGTCGAACAACATTTCTAAGGTTAGTCTATATTACTTCAACTTTTCGCAATCCAAGTGAATTGGCAGGGTATATGTCATTATTGCTTCCTATTGTATATGGGTTGTATTTTGATGGGGTACAGTTATTTAAAAAGAGAATACTCTTGATATTAGTAATATTATTTGGTGCAACTTTAATTCTTGCACAATCACGGAGTTCTGCGATTGCTGTTCTGATCCCATTTATTTTATATTTAAATAAAAAAAGGCTTTGGGGAATGATAATCGCAGGTGTATTTTCATTAACAATAATATTTTTTACACCATCCTTGAATTGGATTGGAGCCAGATTCTTTCAGGAACTTTTCCCGGAGAAGTATTCATCAAGGTTTGTCAAGAAAAATAAAATCTCGTCAGCAGGACATTATTATGTTAATCAATTAATGCTTCACTTAATAAAAAAGAATCCGGTTCTCGGGGTTGGCCTGAACAATTTCCAATTCCATACAAATACCTATATGAATCTCCAGAAGTTCCAACAGGGTTCATATTCCGTGAGTACAAGATATACTTCCCCCTATGGTCGAGCCTCACACAACTTCTATTTAAGTATTTGGGTCGAGACAGGGACTCTCGGATTGATAGCTTTAATTATTTTATTAGTTTCTATATTTGTTGGGTTACTAAAAATTATTCTTTCAAGAGATGGTAAAGATGAAAATTTCCCGAGGAAGAGTTTTGGAAAAGCAGTTTTGGGTGGTTTCATCAGTTATTTATTTTATAATTTCTATCATGACCTCGGAATCCACGAAGTCAGGTTCTGGATTATACTAAGTTTAGCTGCTGCGTTGATATATGTAATAAAGAAACAGGAGAAAATAAAAGATGCTTAATTTGATGTTTTTCAATTATACAGGTTCAGTTGGAGGGCCATCAAAGTCTCTTTATTTTTTACTAAATGAATTAAAAACGAGGGATTATAATATTACTGTTATTGTTCCGAATCGTGGGGATTTATATAACCTATTACGGAATGAAGGTTTCAAGATAAATGTTGTTGAGATGCCTCAACTTCAGATTCCAAAGTCGATTTTTGAGTTTATATCGAAGTTTATAATTTCAATTTTTGTAATTTCAAAATTATGGTTTATTCTAATTAGAGATAAAATCCGGATTATTCATATAAATTCTGTTATCCTTCTTTTACCTGTAATCGCAGCAAAACTTGCCGGTAAAAAAGTAGTTGTTCATGTTCGGGAGACCTTGACCAAGAATAAAATTTTTAACTACACATACTTATTTATTATTGGTATTCTTGCAGATATTATAGTAGGTGTTTCCAATGCACCTAACTTACAATTCAAAAGGTTAGGTTTCGTGAAAAAATTAAGGGTTGTATTTAATGGGATAAAAGTAAGGGAGCAGAAATCTATCCAACATGAAAACAGGAAATTAAAGATTGGGATGGCAGCTTTTTTCCTTCCCTGGAAGGGTCACTCAACTTTTCTTAAATCTGCTATCTATCTCCAGAAGTATGAGTTTTCAGAGGATATTAGTTTTGAGATCGCAGGAGATCTCCCGGCATTACCGAATGAAAAGGATAGGAATCGATATTTAACTTATAAAAATTATCTAATTTCAATTAAGGATGATTATGATAAGAAGAACTGGATAAAATTTCTTGGCTATCAAGCGAAGATTTTAGATATAATGCAGACCTGGGATTTAATTGTTATTCCATCAACTTGCCAGGACTCTTCACCAAGAGTTATATTAGAGGCGTTTTCATTAGGTATCCCTGCAGTTGGTGCGGATATTGGGGGAATCCCTGATACAATAGGTGAAGCCGGATTGATTTTTAAAACCAGTGACCATAAAGATCTCGGGGAGAAATTGAAAATCCTGATTGAGGATAAAGAATTAATGAAGAAACTAAGTAATAAAGCAAGAATCCGGCTGGGAAAATATTTTACAGCAGAGAAACATTGTTCAAATATGGAAAAGATTTTTAAGGAGTTGATTCATGAATGAAATTTTAACAATTGGTATTGTTTCATTTAACGGTGCGAAGTATATGAAAATGTGTCTTGATTCGGTATTGATGCAAACATTTACAGATTATAAGATTTTTTTCATTGATAACGGCTCAACAGATAATACATCGGAAGTTATTAAACCTTACCTCGATAAACTTGAATTCATTAAGACCGGTAAGAACCTTGGTTTTGGTCGGGGTCATAATATTGGGATTAAAAAAGCATTTGAAAATAGTTCAAAATATTATTGTGCCCTGAATATCGATACGATTCTTGATGCAGAGCTATTTAAAGTTTCAATTAAATTCCTTGAATCTAATGAGCTTTATGGAGCAGTAAGCCCGAAGATTTTTAGGTTGGTTAATGGTAAGAAAACCGAACATATAGATGTAATAGGGGGGTTCCTAAAGAGAAGAATTGCATATATCAATTCAAATAATATAATCAGAAGTCATGATGTTTTTTTAGTTGGCGGAACTGTACCTGTATATCGTTTGGATGCACTTAATGAAGTAGGTGATTTTGATCCGGATTATTTCTTATACTTTGAAGATATTGACCTTGCCTGGAGATTACAACAACAGGGTTGGAAGATCAGGTATCTACCAGGTGCAAAATTATGGCATGTAAAAGGTGTATTTACAGAGAATAAAGATACATTCTTTGCTAAATCACCATATTTAAAGGGTGAACTTATTAAGAACCGATATTATACAATGCTTAAGAATCTTTCATTCTCTTATTTCGTAAAATTATCACCATGGATTATAGCAGCCGAGATTGGGATATTTTTATATTTCTCATTCATCAGTCCAACAGGTTTCAAATTTTATGTTAAAGCGATTTTTGAAATTTTAAAGAACTTCAATCATATCCTGAAAAAGCGCAGAAAAATTCTTGAGACTTCAAAACTTAACGGTGAAAGTTTTAAATATATATTTAAAGGTATTTAATTTATGAAAAAGAATAAACTAGTTTATATTATTACTCTTTCAACATTTGGTGGTGAACAAATTGGGGGCGCACAGATACATGTTCTGAATTTAATCAGGCATATTAATTTCCAAAAGTATCAAGTATTTTTAATTGTTGGAAATGAAGGAGTTTTAACTAAAAAGGTTCGTGAGATGGGAGTCAAGGTTTGTATTGCTAACAAGATGAATAATCCGGTGAACCTAATCAAAGATCATACAGCGATAAACCAGATCAGAAAATTTCTTAAAGATATTAAACCTGATATTGTTCATACACACTCATCTAAGGCAGGATTCCTTGGTAGGATTGCTGCATATAAAGAGAAGGTTCCTTTGATTCTACATACTATCCAGGGATTCATATTTCCCAGAGTAAAAGGATTTAGGAGAATGCTTTATTTAAAAGCGGAAAGGTATGTAGGGAGAAGGAGCGATTTATTGATTTCGGTTAGTCACCAAGAGAAGAGATTTGCAATTGAAAATAAAGTAATCAAGAATGAAGAGTTAATTAAAGTTATCGGTAATGGTTACGAGGATAGTATTGATTGGGACGGATTTTCAAAGATTGATTTACCCAAGAAGTATAATTTTTCAAAAGATAGGAAGGTTTTAGGATTTATCGCAAGGCTTGACCATGATAAGAATCCAATGGAATTCCTGAGAGCAATTAAATACCTGGTTGATTCAAATAAAATTGAAGGATTACAGTTTTTATTAATCGGCGAAGGGACAGAGAAAGTTAAATGCCTGAATTTTATTGAAGAGAATAAACTTTCTGAATTTGTGAGTGTAGGGGGTTGGTTAAAGCAGAATCCATATTATTACATGGTTGTCAAGTCCCTTGATGTGATGGTTCTTACATCCTTTGCCGAAGGATTGCCTCTTGGAGTAATTGAATCTATGAGAATCGGAACTCCCATTATCGGGTCTGATGTCCCCGGGATAAATGAATTGGTAAAAAACAATGAGACAGGTGTGATATATGAATTATCTGATTATAAAAAACTGGGTGAGAAAATGCTGGAATTAGTGTGGAATTCGGAGAAACTTGCCTGTATCTCAAAAACAGCAAAAGAATTTATCATGAAAAATTTTTCATATTCAAAAATAACCGATAAACACATGAGGTTATATGAAGACTACTTACAAAAACAGGAAATCAAATGAGAAAGAGATTTTTAGAACTGGTTAATTGTCCCGTAGATACAGGGGGTTTTATTCTTGAGGAATTTGAACTTGATGAAAATCATATTATTTCCGGGAAACTTACCTGTAAGAAATGTGGACGTGAATTCCCGATTATAAATGGAGTTCCACGACTTCTTCCTGATAAATTATTTTATTATACACATGTTTATCATAAAGAGTTTTTTCAAAACTACGAAATTAAAGATGGTCAAGGTTCTGCAACACGCAAGAAGACAGTTAGTAATGCAACAGCAAGAACTCTGAAAAGCTTTTCATATCAATGGCGAAAATTCGGGAAGATGTTTGATTTCTGGAAGGAGAATTTTATCGATTATACAAAACCCTTGAATGAAGATTTTTTCAAAGGTAAATTAGGGCTTGACGGTGGATGTGGTTTTGGCAGACATATTTATTGGGCATCAGAATTCGGGTCAACTATGATTGGTCTTGATCTATCTGAAGCTGTGGAATCAGCATATAAAAATACTAAACATAAAGAAAATGTATTAATTGTTCAGGGCGATATCTACAACCCGCCTTTTGAAAAAGATTCTTTTGATTTCTTTTATTCAATCGGAGTTCTTCATCACTTACCTGATCCCGAAGGTGGGTTTGATTCTCTATTACGTTTCATTAAGAAGGGGGGAACTGCTTTTGCATGGGTTTATGGTGAACGCCCGGGCTGGAGCGATAAGTTTTCAACTTTCTTAAGGAGATTTACTACTAAAATGAAAAATATGTATTTATTACATTTTATTTGTTGGTTAATTGCGTTATTTGTCAGGGTAAAAATTCACTGGCCATATAAATTTTTTAGAGCTATCGGGTTGAAGAAAATCGCGGAGAAATTCCCATTACGGTTTCATGCTGATTTCCCATTTTATGTTGTTGTTGCAGATACATTCGATAGGTTATCTGTTCCATTAGTGAAATATTACAGTGAAGAAGAATTTAGAGAATGGTTTACACGGAATAAATTAAAAGATATTAAAATTTTAAAGCGTCTTCAAAATAATTATTCCTATAGAGGTTTAGGAATAAAATAGGATTATTTATGTGTGGCATTTGCGGAATATTTAATTTGAAATCGACCAAAAAACCTGATATTAAACTTATCCGGGATATGAATAACACCTTATTTCATCGTGGTCCGGATTCAGAAGGGTATTATGCCGATAACATGGCAGCTCTTGCAATGCGCCGGCTTTCCATTATTGATGTTGAAGGAGGAGACCAACCGGTTTTTAATGAAGATAAAAATTTAGTTACAGTTTTTAATGGTGAAATATTTAATTTTAAAGAATTACGTGAAGATCTTCAGAAAAGAGGCCATCAGTTTAATTCAAATTCCGATACTGAAATCATTCCTCATTTATTCGAAGAGTTCGGGGAGTCTTTTGTTGAGAAATTAAACGGTCAATTTGCAATTGCACTTTATGATAGATTAAAGGGTCAATTATTTTTGTACAGGGATAGGGTAGGGATCAAACCCTTATATTATTATGTCGAAGGTAATATATTTTATTTTGCATCAGAAATAAAAGCAATTTTAGCAGCATTGAAAAAGAGACCGGGGATTAATCCTGGAGCTGTCTGGCAATATCTATCCTTTTCATGTATTCCCCAGGATAATTCTATATTCACCGGAATAAAAAAGTTATTACCTGCCAATTATTTAAAGATTAAAAATTCAAAAATCTCTCTCCATGAATATTGGAAGATTGATAAAAATAAACAACTGCTCTTGAACCCCGATGAGATTACGGAGAAGCTGCTTTCTCTTTTAAAAGATTCGGTTCGGATGAGGTTGATCTCAGATGTTCCGTTAGGAGTGTTTTTAAGCGGTGGTCTGGATTCTTCAACGATTACCGCTTTATACAGAGAAGTTACGGATGAAAGGTTAATGACATTTTCAATTGGTTTCGAAGAAGATAGCTATAGTGAGTTGGATGATGCAAGGCAAACTGCTAAATATTTTGGGACTGAACATTATGATTATATCATTAAACCCGATGCCCTTGAAATTATTGATAAGTTGATATATTCCTTTGATGAACCCTTTGCTGATTCGTCTGCAGTCAATGTTTATTATATCTCAAAATTTGCAAGGGAGAAGATCATTGTTGCATTATCGGGTGAAGGCGGTGATGAAATTTTCGGGGGCTATATGACATATACTGCTGACCAGATTGCTGCAATTTACAAGTTCTTTTATAAAGCTTTACCTACTACGCATAATATTTTAAAGAAACTTGCTGAATGGCTGCCTGCTTCTGAGAAGAAGGTTTCATTTGATTATAAAATTAAAAAATTCTTGGCCGGGGTGGGAAATCCCCCAGCCGAGTCACATTATTTGTGGAAGGAGATATTTGATATTGAGATGAGAAAAAGAATTTTATCTAAGGAGTTCGTCGAAGCAAATATTAACGAAATCTCCGCACATGATCCATTATTTATGGTAAGGAACTTTTTCGGGAACGATTCGGATTTTAATAGAGATTTATTAAATAAAATTCTTTACCTAGATTTTAAAACTTATCTTCCTGATGACCTCCTCGTAAAAGTCGACAGGAGCACAATGGCAAATTCAATGGAAGTCCGGGTTCCGTTACTGGATCATAGGATCATTGAATTAATGATGAGTATCCCGTCCAATATGAAGATTAAATATTTCAATAGGAAAATATTACTTAAAAAAATTATGAAAAATTTACTTCCCGGTTTCATCTTTCAGAAGAGAAAATCCGGTTTCTCTTTACCATTAAATAAATGGTTTAAGGGTGAACTTTACACAGCAGTAAATGATATAATATTGAACCCGGAACAAAAAATAGAGTGGTTAAACTATAATGAGATTGAAAGCTTGATCAAATTACATAAGGATGGTAAGTTTGATTATTCCAGGCAGATTTGGAATCTATTAGTGCTTTCTCTATGGTATAAAAATATTTACTTAAGTTAGGAGGAAATACAATGTTAAAATTTAAATTCTGGTTAAAACAGTTCTTAGTCTTATTCTTGTTTGTGATACTTACGATTACAATGATTTTATTTTTTCTGAGAAATCAAGTTTCAAAGACGATAAAGAATGAGATTCTAAGAAAGGGAAATAATTTAATTAAGATGATAAGTGAAGACGTTAAGACAGAAAACATTTGGGAATTAAAAGATAAGCTACCCAAATACATGTTTGATTCTGATTTAACCGGGATTGAGATAAGAGGAAAGGACGGTATTCCAATTGTTCAGGTTGGAAGTACTGATGTATTCAGGGGAATTAATTATTCCAATAAAACAATTGAATTGAAATCTGCTAAAGTCTTAATTATTTCTGATTCACTGAAAAAAGAGACTAGTGAGTATTTTATATTTGTTTCAATGTCATATAAACATTTGGGATTTTTTATAAAGGATATTTTTACTCAGTTGATTATAATTGGCTTAATTCTATTAGTGAATATTTTCCTCTTTATTTATCTCTTGATTCAAAAACTCGTTACACCGCTGGAAGGTTTGATTGTGGGAACTCAGAATTTAGCGGATGGAAATTTTGAATATAAATTTGATATTAAACAGGATAGTGAGCTCGGACATCTTGCAAGGTCGTTCGAAGATATGAAGGAAAAATTAAAAAAAGCCAGCTATGCCCTGAAAAAGTCAAATAAAGAGCTAATGAATCTAAATGAATACACAAAAAATATAATTGATTCAATGAAAGGTTCTCTTATTGCATTAAATAGGGAAGGGAAAATAATGTTTTTCTCAAAAGGCCGTAGAGAACTGGAGCTTAAAATTAACTATCCCCTTGAAGGAATGACACTAAAGAATGTTTTCCCGGAACTGCCCTCTAATGTTCTTGCAAAAGTTAAGGAGCTCACTTATAAGAAAACCGGTGATTCAGAGTTAAAGAATTTTAAACTGAAATTAAAGAATAAAGAACACTTCTTCGATTTCTTTTTCAGTACAATCTTTAATAGAGATAACATTTTTATTGGAATTTTAATTCTGCTTGATGATGTCACTGAGCGGGTTTATTTAGAAGATAGATTATCTCATACCCAGAAATTGGCAGCACTCGGTGAGTTCTCGGCTGCAATAGCTCATGAAATCAGAAACCCACTTGGGATAATTAAGGTTTCAGCCAGTTCTGTAATGGATACAATTGATAGGAATGATTCATCCTATAAATTATTGGATTTCATTATCGGCGAGACGGATAGATTAGCGAATGTAATTGAAAAACTTCTAAATTTCGCAAGACCAAAACGGATTGAAAAGGAATTCACCGATATTAGAAAGGAAATTCAGAAATTTGTAAAGTACGGAAAACAAAATCCGAG
>DAOVMD010000460.1 GCA_030630935.1 Candidatus Mcinerneyibacteriota bacterium
AGCTGTCCCTACGGGACAGTGTTGTTTTGGAGGCCATCTCTACCCAGCAATGAATTGCTGGGCTATTATCAATTGTCCTTACAGGACAAATATTGAAATTAAAAATTTATATTATAAGCCTGCTGTGAATATTATGAACAGTCCTGAAGGCCATCGGAATGCACTCCATAAACATTCCCTAAGCGCTTTATATTAATAAAAAAAGTGGTCTCCTTTTATCTTGCAAATAACCATTGATAATTGGTAATTGATAAACCGATTTTCTATCGTTTGGTATCCCTTTCTTTTGGTATTTTTTTCCTTTGCGTCCTCTGTGTCCGGAGTTTACCCCGTTTTTTCGGGGCGGTTAGAGTTGCATTCGATCGAATCCTTAAGCAACATTAGTTTTAAACAAATGCATTGTATTCTCTAAAGCAAAATCATTCTTAATTATTCATTTTTCACTTTTCATTCTTACTTGTGGAGCGAAGCGAAACTATTCTTCTGTTAATTTATCGGCTTTCTTAACAAGTTCAATAAACTCTTTAATCTCCTTTTCAGTCCTAAATTTTTTGGGGATAGTATTCATAATTTCAATTATATGTGTCAGTTTTTCGTCCTTAGCCCAATAGCTTTTTTTCAGTATCTCGGCAAATTGCGCGACGCAAGCAGCAAGTTTCATATTATCCGGAGCCCGGTTAAATGATTTTATTAGTTCATCGGTAGAGATTGAAAAGTTTTCTTCAATGACTTCGGTTCGTGTTACGGGTTCTTTATACCTTAAATAAACAGTTGCAATTTTTCCTTTTTTCTCTTTCCAGAGCTTAACTTCATACAAGACAGTAACCGAATGCCCGCCACCGACTTCACCTGCATCTTCTTTATCATCTCTGAATTTATTATCTGCAATGTCACGATTTTCATAGCCGAGTAATCTATATGATCTGACAACTTCAGGATTGAAGTCCACCTGTACTTTTGTATCGAATGCAATTACCTGCAGAGTTCCTGTTAAGTTATCGACAAAGATTTTATTTGCTTCTTCGAGAGTGTCCATATATGCATAGTAACCATTACCTTTATTACCTAATTTCTCTAACAGGACATCGTTATAATTTCCCATTCCAACTCCAATTGCAGAAAGTGTGATGCCTTTTTTTACATAGAAGGAAATCTCTTTTAGAATATCATCTGCGCCTGTTCTCCCGACATTTGCAACACCATCGGAACATAGGATGACTCTGTTAATGAATCCGGGTTCATAATATTTCAATGCAAGTTCATACCCGAGACTTATTCCTTTTTCTGCATAAGTGGAACCTCTTGCCTCGAGTTTATCTATTGCTTTTAAAATTTGCTTTTTATTTTCAATAGATTTATGTTCCATTAGAACTTTTGCATTAGACCCATAAATTACGATTCCAATTTTATCCCTTTCATCTAATTCATCTACCAATAGGCGAAGAGCTTTCTTTACCAATCCAATTCGGTTCTCTCTACGCATTGAACCTGATACGTCAATTACAAATGTCAGGACTGCCGGTTTCCTATCCTCTTTTGCAATTACCTGTCCCTGGATTCCAATTCTCATCAAATAAGTATTCTTTCCAAATTCATTTGGAGCCATATCAAGGTCAACATTAAAAGCTCCCTTCTTCGGTGGAGTGTAGTCATAATCAAAATAATTAAGGAATTCTTCTGTTCTGACTGAGTCCTTATTAGGAATATTTCCGTCGTTTAAATATCTCCTTGCAATTACATACGACGCATTATCAACATCAACACCAAATGTAGAAAGGTGATCATCTTCCGTATCAACAAACGGATTAACTCCATAATTCTCAAAAAATACTGAGTCATAAGGCATATCGTTCGGGAGCGTGTCTCCGCCATGAACCGGAATTTTTGTTCCAGTAACTGGTTGTGGCCCTGTGGGTCTTGTTCCAGTTGGCTCGGGAGAAGGTTCAGGTACCGGTGTTGGGATAGGAGGAGGTGGTGGAGACATTTGAGGTTTTGGAGCTGGTGAACTGGTTTTAAGCGATTCTATGCTTATTTGTACAAGTTTATCCTTCTTCTCTTCAGGCTTTTTTTCTAATTGAAAATTTAAGACTTGTTCTTTTTTGGAAATCTTTACATTTTCAATGACTTTAGAATAGTATCCGTTTGCTGAAACCCTGATTGTATATTCACCAAATGGAACTTTCTTAAAAGTGTAAATTCCATTTCTCAGTGTTTTGGTTTTTAAATTAATCTCAGCAAATTCAATTGTTGCACCCTTAATTGGCTTCTTTGATTTTAAATCTGTTACTTTTCCCTTTAGGATTCCTGTTGACTCAGCAAACGCTGCTGATAGTAACAGGATTGAAATGAATAGTGCGATAAAGCCTATTTTTAGAGTTTGCCTTTTCATACAGTCCTCCTGTTTTTTATTGATTCTATGAAATGCTCATTCACAGAAACCTGTTACTTACTATATATATCCAGTGCACGATTGGTCAATTGACCAATCGTGCACTGGACTAATTCTTCAATAAAATTGCAAGAATATCAAAATTATTTTTTAGTCATGTTTCCTCTTAAAAAATACTTCTGGAAATTACAAGGAAAAAGTAAAACAAATAAAAAATTAACCACTGAACACGCTGAACACGCCGCATTCTCAAGCAACTTTGTTGCTTGAACAGAGAGCAGATATCAGAGAACAGAT
>DAOVMD010000157.1 GCA_030630935.1 Candidatus Mcinerneyibacteriota bacterium
GCTGCATTCATTTTATTTTGATTTTTAACTATTTTTATCTGTCTGCATAATATTTGTGAAATTCTATAGCTGATTTCTAATAATTACTAAAGTTATAACCCCCTTATGTCTGAATTACAACAATGCTATGGTTTTCCTTTACTTTTATTCATTTTTATGATATAATTTCAACGATTAAAATTAAAAATATTTAGAGGATAAAATGGATAACTTAGATTTTAATGATTCAAAATACTATTCCAAGTTAGGTTTCATGTCTGGGCTTGAGGTTCACCAGCAGTTATTAACTGACAAGAAGCTTTTTTGCCACTGCCCTATTGAATACCAGTATCATGAACCGAACGCCCGAATATTAAGACATATGCGCCCTACACTATCAGAGATGGGCACTTATGACGGTACTGCATTAATGGAATTCAAGACGAAGAAAAATGTTATATATAATCTTTTCACAGAAGTTAATTGCACCTATGAAATGGATGATACACCACCATTTTTAATTAATTCGGAAGCATTAGATATCACGATTGAGATTTGTTTTTTATTTAACTGTGCATTAACGGATGAGATTCATGTTGTCCGAAAGCAATACTTAGACGGTTCAATCCCTACTGGTTTTCAGAGAACTTTAATTCTTGGGTTAGCCGGTTGGATCCCGTATAAAGGGCGTAAGATAAGAATCCGGCAGATCTCACTTGAAGAAGATTCATGCCGTCAAATCTCGGACCATGGGCATACAATTAATTTTAAAGGAGACCGGCTTGGAATTCCTTTGGTTGAGGTGGTCACCGAACCTGATATGAAAACTCCGACTGAGGTTATGGAAGTTGCTGATTTAATCGGGTCAATATTGCGAGCTTCAGGAAAGGTAAGAACAGGTCTTGGTTCTACTCGCCAGGATGTAAACGTAAGTGTTCCGGGTGGTACCCGAATTGAGATCAAGGGTGTTTCAAGATTAAAATATATCCCTGCTCTCACACATTATGAAACATTACGTCAAATTAAATTACTCGAGTTGAAAAAGGAATTTCAAATCCGTGGAATAAATAAAGACACCTTAAAAACTGAGATCAGGAAACTCACATCATTCTTAAAGAAGGAAAAGACCAAAAATCAATGGTTCAAGCAAGCCTTAAAATCTAAGCATGAGATAAAGGGAATTCTCTTGAAAGGTATTGGCGGGATATTCAATCAGGAAGTTCAACCTGGTTTCACATTTGGAGATGAGGTCTCGGGAAGAGTAAGGGTTGTTGCATGCATAGATGAACTTCCTAATATTCTCCATACAGATATGGATTCAGCGGAATTAAATATCGAACCTGAGGAACTGGTTAAAATTAAAAAATTATTTGGTTTCAAGACTCCGGATATTTTAGTCTTTACCCGGGGAGAGAATGAAGATGTTGAGATGGCATTGGGCGAGATTAAATTAAGGGTACTTGACGCAATTGATGGAGTTCCACCTGAAACCAGGCAGGCATTCCCTAATGGATTTACAGATTTTGAAAGGATTTTACCCGGGCCTGATAGGATGTATCCTGATACAGATCATCCACCGCAACAGCTGAAAAAAGAACGGATGAAAAAAATTAAAAAGGCTATTAAAAACAGGTATGTTGACCAATACAAAAAATTAAAGGATTCATTTAAGATTCCGGAAGAATATTTAAAGAAATTTATTCTGTCAGATAGATCTATTTTAATTCAATCATTAATTAAGAAAAAAGTTAAACCTGAACATATAAATTTTATTTTATTTGAGATATTTACATATTTGAGAAGAAAAGGCTATTCAGCTTCGAAGTTTACAGACCAGGAGTTAGAAGATTTATTTTCCAGGATTCAATCCAATACCATTCATATTTCTGAAGTTCGTAAGCTTTTACAGGAATCATTTGAAAAACAAATTTCTTTAAATGAAATCATCAAAAATTATAAAAACGCAAAATCTCTTGATGATTTGAAGAAGGAGATTAAAAAGTTGTTTAAGAGCAGCAAGTCAAAAAACATAAATTTCATTTTAGGAGAATTAAGAAAAACATTTCCTGAAACAATTCTTTATGCGAAAGCCTTAAATAAATTTATAGAATCACAGGTAGGTTAATTATGAATGATAAAGAGAGATTCAAAGGTTATAAAAAAAATGTAATTAAGAAGTTAAAGAAATTTAATGTTAGGGTTTGGTCGGATATTACCATAAAAACAAACCAGGGATTATTTGAAGGGGTAATTCTTCCCCGGTCAGAAACTTCTCCTGATGGTTATGTCGTTTTAAAATTAATTACAGGTTATAACATAGGCATTGATATTGAGAATATAATAGAAATGAAAGAGACTGGTTTTAAAGAAGCTCATTATAAGATCCCCGAATCTGATTTTCCTGTTGATGAGAACAAGCCTTATGTAACCTTACTTGGTACAGGCGGAACGATTGCAAGTAGACTTGATTATAGAACCGGAGCAGTTATTCCCGCATTCTCGCCGGGAGAATTGTACGGTGCAGTTCCTGAGCTTGCGGACATTGCAAATTTAAAGACAATAAAACTTTTTGGTGTATTTAGTGAGAACATGGGTCCGGAGCAATGGATAGGTACTGCAAACGCGATTGGGGAAGAAGTAAAAAATGGTGTAGATGGAATTGTTATTGGTCACGGCACAGATACAATGCATCACACTGCAGGAATTCTTTCTTTCATGGTTCAGGATTCTCCCGTGCCGATTATCATGGTTGGCTCACAAAGGTCAAGTGACAGGCCATCTTCTGATGCAGCATTTAATTTGAGGTCAGCAGTCTATGCCGCAGCTCATGGTGATATTGCAGAAGTCATGGTTTGTATGTTTGGACCGACCAGTGAGAAATATAATCTACTTCATCGAGGTACACGGGTTCGAAAGATGCATTCATCAACAAGAAATACTTTTAGAACAATTGGGGATGTACCTGTGGCAATGGTTACACCGGAGAAATTAACTCATATTCATAAAGATGTTAAGTTACGAAGGAAAGATAAGAAAATTAAAATTGATACGTTATATAATGATAAAGTTGCAATGGTCTATTATTATCCTGATATGAAACCGGATATTATAGAATCATTAATTGATAATAATTATAAAGGCATTGTCATTGCAGGAACCGGTTTGGGACATGTTAACAAACCTCTTTATGAGCCCTTGAAGCTCGCAAGGAAAAAAGGGATTGTTGTTTTCATGACTGTTCAAACCTTGTGGGGATTTACTCAGATGTATGTGTATGATACGGGTAGAGACTTGATGGATTATGGAGTTGTACCGGTAGAAAATATGATACCTGAAGTTGCTTATGTTAAATTAGGCTGGGTATTAGGACATACTTCAGACCGGGATAAGGTAATTGAAATGATGCTTACACCTATCGCAGGTGAAATAACTGAAAGGGAACCTGAGAATGGGTACTTGATATTCCAGGGCGGAACACCAGAGATAAGTAAGTTCCTAAAAAATAATCTAAGATAATTGTGCAGCGAAGCGAAACTATTATATGTACAGCCTTTCGGTTTTGGAGAAGCGCTCAAATTCTGCAGAAGTAACTTTTTTCAATCTTCTTGATAGAACATTAAAAATCTCAAATGAAAGCTCAGGATTATTATAAATTAAGTCCCTGAATTTCTTCTTATTTATCATCAGTATCTCACAATCCTCAATTGCCCTAATATCTGCGGATGTTAATTCATTAGTGAAGATTGACATTTCCCCGAAAAATTCCCCTTGATTAAGTTCTGCAATTCTAACCCATTCATCCTTTATCTGTCTCCCTACTAAAGCTTTACCTTTGGTAATAATATATAACGCTTTTCCTTCCTCATTTTCACAGATTATCAAGTCACCCTGATTATAAATCTTAAAATTCGAAATCATACTTATCTTCAATAATGAATCCAGATTCATACTTTTAAATAAAGGAATATCCTTTAAAAAGACCAGACGATTAATAACAGTTATCATTTCTTTTACTCCTTCTTTATTAAAAATAGTTTCATATTTTTTAAATTTCTCAATTGATATTTCTTTTAATATTAATGTATTTATCACTGCATCAAAAAGTGAACCTGTCTCGATATCACTCTTTAAAATATTTACCGGATCATCGAAATTCAGGAAATACTCTTTAAAATATTCTAATTTCTCATGAAGCTCAATGTACTCAAATAAGTCAACAATAATATTTGTATTTTGAATAATATCCTGACTATTTAAAATATTTTCAAATAGCTCCAGGGCAACTGCCTTCAATTCAATGTTATCAGATAAAATCTGCAGCCTGACCTTCTCCATTCCTTCACCGGGTAAAATGAGAAATATTAAGTCTAATAAATTCTTTTCATAAGATTCTAATTTCTCAAGGTGATATAATGAGAACAAACTGATCAATGACTGTTCTTCAGACTGTGTTAACATTTTTAAGATAAATAGTTCTTCAATAATCTTATTAAAAATTAATTTATACCACCTGATATAGCTTCTGTTAATATTATCTTTAAAATAAAGTTCCCATAAATTGGAATCTAACTTTTCCTTAATTTTAACCATAACACTAATTTTCTCCGCCAGTTCAAGATCATCTGTAAACTCTTCTTTTTCAGCGAACATATCCATTGTTTTAACATCTCTGATAAATGGAAGGCTAATCCATAACTTTCGACGCACATCATTCTCATAGTTGTTGATGTTGGAAAATATTTTATAGATTAGTTTTCTATTCATATTTGCAATTTCTGAAATTATTAAATCAATTGAACAAAGGGATGTTAATGAAGAAACCACTTTTGAATATCCGATTTCAATTTCATATCTGATAATGATACTTAAAACCAAGCTTGATATTTTTTCATCTCTTTCATTAATGAATCTTTTAATCTCTTCTTGAAGACCGAATATTCCTACGCTCTTAATAACTTGAAGAGCAGTAGTTTGCTTTTCCTGGGAATCATAGAGCAAATCCTTTAAAATATCCGCGATAAAATCATTATATTTATTCTTAGCGCCATGTACCAATAAATCCAAACTTAAAATAAAACTTTCTGGGTCGGGTTCCATTCTAACCCAATCACAGAGAAACCCTTCGATTTTGCTAAATGAGATATCTGCAAAACACATTAGGATTGCTTGCCTTTGTTCAGAATTACCTTTAATAAATAGTTCATTTACCCTATTAAGTAAATAATTATTATCAATTTCTCGTAATAGGATTCTAATTGCTAAATGTTGAAGTGCCGGATTGCCCTTTTCAAATATTTCAAAAACAATTTCATTAAATTGCCTAATATCATGCTTCTCTATCATCTCTAACGCGAATTGAATAAATGGATCTGAATTTGAGTTCAGGAGACCTAAAATAATTTCTCTGGATTCGCCTGAAGCATGTTCAAACATCTGCTCAAAAATCTTCTCCTTATTTTCATTGCTATCTAAAACCAAACTTTCAATTAAAACCTTTTTATATTCCTTCTTCATAGCGATATTAGTGATTAACCAGGCAAACGAAAATAACATAATTATAATGGAGATTATGATATAGTAATCACTTGATAGTTTAATTAAAAGTAGAATTACAATACTTGCGAAGCAGATAAATACCGGTTTTATCATCCCTTCAAGAAAGGCTCTAAGTTTTTCCCGAACTTTCTCATTTAAGGGTGAATAGAAAATATGATTTAATGACCTTTCAAATGTATGTAAAACAAATTCATTTCCAAACCGTGCAAATAATCCTGAGTAAAAGCCGCCGATTACAGCTAAAAAACCGCCACTGAAAAACATTAAAATAGGATGAATCATAATTATCTTGGTAAAACCGATTTTCCTGATAAGGACGGATAAAATAAAGATATTGAAAAGAGTAAAGAATAAACTCATACTCCCCTTAAATATTCCAAGAAACGAAGAGAATTCTTCCTCTGTTAAAAATTTATGAGATGTGATATCATGGAATTTAAAATCAATTAACCATTCAATTGAAATTGAGAAAAAAATAATTAAGACCAGGAGAATAAGGTATTTGTTTTTTGTTAATTTATTTATAAAATATTTTAAATCGACATCCTCCTCTTTCATTAAGAAAATATTCTCAGGATCCTTTTCAGCTTCCTGAACACTTTTCTTTAGCAGCAGCATAACAATAATATTAATAGAAAAAATTCCTCCGGATACTGCGATCATCATTTTTACACCGATAATTTCAGGAAGGAAACTCATGATAATAACGGCAATAACCCCACCTACCCCGATTCCCGAAGCAACGATTGATATTAATCTTTTTTCCTGACGAATATTAAATATAAAACTAAATAATGCAGCAAATATTATCATACTGAAGTTATCAATAATCTCAACTATTGCTGCCATAATTGGAATTGTCGTTCTCCATTCAGCTAAGGCTGAGGCTATTAATAATAATAAGGAAAATAGAATTATTATCCAGGTAAAAAGTTTAACTCTATTCCATTTATCAATTATCCGGGTATATAAAAATATTCCAAATATCAAAAATATCGCATTCAGGATATACATGAAAGGATAATTCTGAATACCTAATTCCTTAATGAAAATTGCATTCCTGGAATTTTCTGCAATAATTACAGCAGTTGAAACAATTGTTAAAAATAAAAACATTAATAAAACTTTTCGTTTCTCATCTGATTTAATTTTTAAAAAATCCATAAAACCTTTCTTTTTAGGTTAGTCTATTTAACTGGGTTATGGCTGATTTAATTTCATCTAAGATATCGTGAAGGAATTCATTATGATATTTTTTGTCACTCTTTATATTCATCATATTTGATTTCTACTACTTCCAGGTACTCCTTCAGGTTTTCAAGTTCAATCTTTATCTTCTCCAAGTTCTTTTCTTTTGCTGCAGCTTCAATAATTAATCCGATATCGGAAATATCTTTAAAGCCATAATTTAAACCTGTACCCTTCATCTTATGTCCAATAACCTGAATCGCATCA
>DAOVMD010000325.1 GCA_030630935.1 Candidatus Mcinerneyibacteriota bacterium
CCAGAACTCTATATGGATATTGTAATGTTCCGGTTTCATTGTATTTTGCACGTCGGAAATCTTCTCTAAAGAATAACCTTTCAATTGAAGATTCTCTTGCGGTATCAAGGTCCAGCCCAGACTCACCGAAAAATTTAATATCCAATAATTGCGGGTCAAACGGAGAGCGCCTGATATGTACTCCACCTTTCTCCATCCACTTACCTAGCTGATATCTCATAACCGGGAGTGGTACAGTCCTGATATCACTCACGTTCACACCAATTGAAAGTAGTCCTGTTACGAATGCTCTGTTTATCATTCTGGAAGCACGATGAATATCACGGCTGATTAATACGGTAGCTCCCTTTCCAAGGAATGCTCCATAGGCAGCTCCAAGTTTTGCTGCAAACTCAGGAGTAATCTCGACATTTGCAATGCCTGTAACACCATAGGCACCAAATAATTTGCTGCTCCAAATATCACCCCAGACCATTGATTTATCAACAATCGCTCCTGCTTCCACAATTTTCTCAGGCCAAATCTTCACATCTGCTTTTACGGTACAATTCATTCCGATTTTCACATTATCACTTATAACTGCTCCTTCCATGATATACGAATTACTATTAATATTTACATCATTCAGGATAATATTTTCAGTTAAACGAACTTGGTTTCCTAATATAACATTATTCCAAATAATAGATTTTTTAACTACAGTCCCTGATTTAATCCTGACATTATCTCCAATTATTGAGTCAATAATTTTTACGTCTTCCCCAATTTCGCAATTCTTCCCAATAACTACGGAAGTTTTCAAAATTGCAGAATCATTTATTATAGTATTCTCACCTACCCTGACATCACGCCCCATCTTATCAAGTTTCGTACCCGAAATATTCAGATCCAGTTCCCCGGATAGAATATCCATATGTGCTTTGCGATACTCATTCAAATTACCTACATCCTTCCAATACCCTTCCGCGATGTATCCGTAAATATCAATACCTTTCTTCATCAGAAGCGGGAATAAATCCTTACTGAAATCAAATTCTGCTTGTGCCGGTATATATTTCAGAATCTTGGGTTCAATAATGTAGATCCCGGTATTTATTGTATCAGAAAATACTTCACCCCAACTCGGTTTTTCCAGGAACTTTTTAATCCTGTATTGCCCATCAACAATAACAACACCATATTCAAGGGGGTTCTTTACCCTGGTTAATACAATCGTAAATAAGGATTTCTTTTCTTTATGAAATTTAAGTGTCTTAGTTAAGTTAAAATCAGTAACTACATCTCCTGAAATAATAATAAATGATGACCGACCGATTAAAGCTTCTGTATTCTTTACACTACCTGCAGTTCCATAATCTTCTTTTGCATCCTGGTATTGCATCTTAACTCCGAACTCTTTGCCATCTTTAAAATAATCTGTAATCTGTTCAGGTTGAAAATACAATACGCTAATTATATTTTTTAAATTATGCTTCTTAAGCAATGTTACGATATGATGCATAATTGGTTTATTCGCAACCGGAACCATTGGCTTTGGAATATTACATGTTAAGGGTCTCAGTCTTGTTCCAAAACCTCCCGCCATTATAACCGCTTTCATTTTTACGCTCTCCTTTTAAGAAGATTATATCATTAATTTAAAACCTCAATAAATTATACCATAAAATTGAAAATTATTCAAGTAATCTAAGAAATAAATTCTCATTCAAGACTATTTCCTTCTTTTTCCTATTCTGGATTTACCTTTTTTATGCACACGTGGCGGCTTGCCAGCTTGACCCGAACCGGATCCTGGACCTGAAAAAGTCTGAACTGTTGAATGAACCTCATTATATTTCTTTATTTTTCGCGGTTCTTTTTCAAAATTAATTGATTCTGCTTGAATCTGAACTTTGAACAGGAACTTGGTTGAATCGTTTTCTACGCCTATTATCATTTCATCAAATAAAGTGAAACTCTCTTTTTTATATTCAACTAAAGGATTCTTTTGAGCGTAAGCTCGGTATCCAATTATATCCTGGAGATGATCCATCCCGTATAAATGTTCTTTCCAATGCCTATCAATTGAATCGAGTAAAATTCGTTTCTCTAACTCAGGAAATATCTCAGATCCAATTACCGATTTCTTTTCTGAGTATCTTTCCTTTGCAATACTCATCACCACAGCCTTTATCTTCTTAACATTTAGAATCTCTTCCTGGAGTTCAGCAATCGGAAGTCCCTTCGAAAAAACATCACTCACCCAAAGATCAAGAGTCTCTAAATCCCATGACTCCGGATAAACATTTGCAGGACAGAACTCGTCAATTTTGAATTCAATTGTATTCTCTATCATCTCCCAAATTATTTTTGATGCATCTTTAGACTCCAGAATTTCCCGGCGCCGTTTATAGACTATTTGTCTTTGTTTATTATTAACATCATCATATTCAAGTAAGTGTTTTCTTCTCCCGAAATTTATTTCTTCAACTTTCTTTTGTGCCTTTTCAATCTGATTGGAAATCTGCGCATTCTCAATTGCTTCACCATCCTGTACCCCCAGGAACTCAAGGATCGACTTAATTTTATCCGACCCGAATAACCTCATCAAATCATCTTCGAGTGAAACAAAGAACCTTGATGATCCCGGGTCACCCTGTCTGCCTGAACGACCTCTTAACTGGTTATCGATTCGCCTGGATTCATGACGTTCAGAACCGACAATATGTAAACCGCATTGCACAACTTCGCGGCATTCGGGTTTGAATTCGTGATAGCAATCATCACATTTTTTATCTTTACAGAATGCACAACATTTTATTCTGCCGTCCGAACCCCGGTCACATTTGATGACTCCTTCTCCAAGCTTAATATCCGTACCACGGCCAGCCATATTAGTTGCAATCGTAATTGCACTTTTAATTCCGGCTCTGGCAATGATCTCTGCTTCCTTTTCATGATACTTTGCATTTAATACATTATGTGGAAGCCCGGCTTTATTCATAAGCTTACTTAATCTCTCTGATTTCTCAATTGAAACTGTTCCGATAAGAATAGGTCTTCCAACCTTATGTAACTCGCGCGCTTCATTAATTATTGCTTCAAATTTTTCATTAACCGTCTTATAAATAATATCAGAATAATCAACTCTGATCATTGGTTCATTAGTCGGGATAACAATTACATCAAGTTTATAAATCTTATCAAATTCCACGGCTTCAGTTAAAGCAGTACCTGTCATTCCTGATAATTTTTTGTACATTCTGAAATAATTCTGAAGTGTAATTGTTGCAAGGGTTTGATTCTCTCTTTTAATTGCAACGCTTTCTTTTGCTTCAAGTGCCTGGTGCAGGCCATCTGAGAATCTACGACCGTCCATTATCCTCCCGGTGAATTCATCAACTATCAGAACTTCACCACCCTTAACCAGGTAATCTTTATCTCTTTTAAACAAGTGATGAGCTTTTAATGCCTGGTTAATATGGTGAACCAAATGAAAATATTTATTTTCATATAAATTGGGAACTCCTAACCAACCTTCAAATTTCTTGATTCCATCTTCTGTTAATATTACAGTTCTTGATTTCTCATCAATAACATAATCTCCAACTGTCTTCTTCGCATGCTTTGTCAACAATGCTTCGAGTCTATCAACATCATCTTCCAGAATCTTACCTTTCTTCAAGCGTGGGATAAACTTATTAATTTTATAATATTTATCCGTCGACTCCTCAGCAGGACCTGAAATGATCAAGGGTGTCCTTGCTTCGTCAACCAGGATAGAATCAACCTCATCAAGAATTGCATAAGTTAAAGGTCTCTGAACACAATCATTTAATTGAACAACCATATTATCCCGGAGATAGTCAAAACCAAATTCTGAATTAGTACCATAAGTAATATCAGAAGCATACGCTTCCTTTCTCTCCGGGTACGGCATCATATTCTGAAGTACACCTACGTTCAAACCAAGAAATTCAAGAACCGGTCCCATCCAATCCCTATCGCGTCGGGCAAGATAATCATTTACCGTAATAATATGAACACCTTTGCCAATTGGAATAACTCTATAAAGTTGACCGCTCGCTTTATATTCTTCAATTGGTTCAAATTTCCAAGTAGATTTATCTTCCCCCCATTTATCCTTTGCCGCAATCATCCAGGCTTCTGAAGGTTCAATAGCATTTAAATAAGAGGGCATAGTAGAAGCGAGAGTCTTACCCTCACCAGTCTTCATCTCAGCAATTCCGCCTTGATGTAAA
>DAOVMD010000259.1 GCA_030630935.1 Candidatus Mcinerneyibacteriota bacterium
CATCCCCAAGGTTGAACTTGAAAAAGTTACAGATGATGATATTATAAAACTTGAAGAAGAACTAATCGAGTTGAAAGTTGAATTTAAAGAAAAAGTTGTAAATATCCTTAAGAATACTTCAACATGGTCAGGAAACCAAAGCATTGATGATGGCTTGAAAGGTCTAAATATTATTACTGATGATATTCTTGAGATGGTTCAGGAAATTACTGAATTCTGCTTTAATGAAATTTCTCATGAATATATTTCAATGCTCTCAGAACGAAATATTGATGATAAAGACCTTAGTTACAGAATCCGTCAATTCCCTCAGAAACAACCCCTGGATTACCAATTCTTCATGAAAGACTTGAGAAGCCATATCTTTGAAACATTTAAGATTTCACGAAAAGTATTTAAACTAAAAAAGTAAAAAAGGTGATAGGAAAAGCTTCGCATTCTAAAAGGGAGCTTGCTCTCCTACACATTTGTGATTGATAGTTGATAATTATTAATTGATAAAACGATTTGCTTTAGATATTACAATGCACTTGTTTAGAGCTTTTGATAGGGGTGAAACCCCATTGTTATACATAGTAATAGTATATGGAATTATATAAAAGTATTAACATCATCACGTTCCAGTTTGACCCTGCAAGCAGGGATTGTTATATGGTGACATGATTAGGTTTACAAATACATATTTTCAAAGCAGTGATTATTTTTTGTTTTTTTGTTTTTCTCTTTTTTATCGTACGGGTGTTTTTGTTTTTAAATAATTTCACCGAGATGTGCACTTCTAAAGCAACTCTGTTGCTTTAGCAGAGAGTAGATAGCAGAGAACTGAGAACAGAAAATGATTTATCATCTTTTTTTAATTAAAAATAATTAAAAAGCTTTATATTAAGACATGTCGCCTTAAACAAATGCATCATAATATGTAATGCAAGAACAATTATCAATTAATAATTATCAATCATAAACCATAAATGCGCATCGCATCGCAGCGAAGCAAGATCTAGCTTGCGTCAAGCGATGCTATTTATTAATAATTACTCTTTGGGGTAATGGAATTTCAATTCCTGCCTTGTCAAATGCTTCTTTAATCTTTATCCTTGTTGCCCGGGCAATACCCCATTGTTCATTTGATTTTGTCTTAATTATCATCTTAAAACTTAAACTGGAATCATCAAAGCTATTAATACCTAAAACAGAAGGTTTCTCTAAAATTAAATCCTTGTATTTCTTATCTTTCATGAGATCATCAGCGATTGAATTAAGAATATTTGTAACTTTAGTGACATCAGAACCATAAGCAACACCAACCTTTACAACTGCTTTAGACCAGAGGAAAGACATATTACTTACTGAGCGAATCTCACCATTTGGCACAAAATGAAATACTCCGCTGGCATCACGTAATTTCGTAATTCTAAGATTAATTTCTTGAACCGTGCCTGTAATTCCGCATATTGTAACAACATCTCCAACCCTGAATTGATTCTCTAATAATATAAAAAAACCGGTAAAGAAATCCTTAACAATACTTTGTGCTCCGAAACCAATAGCAAGACCAAGTATCCCGGCACCTGTTAATAATGGAGCAATATTCAAACCGATTTCTCGGAAAATCATTAATGCGCCAATCCCCCAAACAAATATTGAAACAGTATGACGCAAGACACTAATCAAAGTAATTGCCCGCTTTTCCCGCGCACTCTCATCTTCATCCCACTTGTCAACATGCTTAATTACTTTTTTTGATGCTATCTTTAAAATAATATTTACTACAAACATTGCTAAAAGAATTATCACTACATTGATTAAATGAGTTATTGTTTCCGGTTTTGAAAAGAACTCAACTATCTTTGTCGCAGCTCCGAAATAATTTGAATTAGTCATCTGAAATCTCCTTTAAAGTACTTAATATAATTCTGTACCCGTCTTTTGTTTTTTTTATTTGAACCTCTTCCTTCTTCTTATCTCCATTTATATAATTACTGGTAATTAATACCGTATAAATATCCTTTTTCCTATCCTTAATTTTAACCTCGGTAATTTGTGTGATCTTTTTCATCTCTTTCAAAAACAACTCGTTTATCTTCCGGGAGTTCTTTGTCCAAAACTTTAAAAATACTTCCTGCTGCTTTGCTTTATCATCCTTGATGGAAGGATTAAAATTAAATCTCATTAAGATCATAAAATCTTCAATATCAACATATTTTATAAATGCTTCGGAACCATGACCTGAACGAATTAATCGAAAAAATTCAGGAAAAATATCTTCAACTGAATCTTCCCGGCAGCCAATAACAACAACACTGATAAAAACTAAAACAATAATCAGAACTTTTAAAACTCTTTTCATATACTCCTCCGGAAAATGTGATTATAACATAAATAAATTCAATTTGTCAATGTTTTTTAGTATCCAGAGTTTTCCCATTTTTTTCGTTATATTAATATTGAATTATATCTTACTCAAAAACGAAAGGGATTTATTCCTGATATGGGGGGCTCAAGCAACTCCATTGCATGAGCAGAAAACAGATAACAGAAAATAGAATAATAAGTATTTAGCCTTCAATCTTAATAATCTTTTTCTGTAAAACGACAGCTCTCTGCTCTCAACTCTCTATTCTCTACGGCAAAGCTGTCTCATAAACACCTTGACTTTTTAAAAAGATTATGTAATAATAAAAGAAAAGAGGAGGATACAATGCCTGAGATCAGACAAAGCATGGCTACAAAAGAGTGGGTCATAATTGCTACTGAAAGAGCAAAGAGACCGAAGGATTTTATTTCAAAAAAGAATAGTGAAGCATCAATTCCGGAATCGGACGCGAAGTGTCCGTTCTGTCCCGGTAATGAGAAATTAGCACCACCTGCCACCTTTGAAATTATGGATGGTGAAAATTGGATTACGAGAGTTGTTCCTAATAAATTCCCTGCCCTCTCCCCTGAAGGCGAGAGAAAAAGGAAGTATGATGGTATTCACAGATACATGACCGGAGTAGGTAATCATGAAGTAATAATTGAGTCTCGACTTCATAACAGATTTATTTCAGTAATGAAAAAAGATGAGGTCTTAAACATTGTTAAAGCATATAAGAACAGATATACTGAACTTGCAAAAGATGAAAGAATTGAACATATCATAATTTTCAAAAACCATGGTGCTGCTGCAGGGACATCTTTAATCCATCCTCATTCCCAGGTAGTTGCGCTTCCGTTAGTACCCCAAGCAATTCGTTCAAGACTTAATACTGCAATGAGGTATTTGGATGATAACGGAACCTGTGTATTCTGTGACATGTCTGTGATGGAACAAAAAGAAAAGGAACGAATCGTTTATGAAAATGACGATTTTATCGCATTCTGCCCCTATGCATCCCTTGGTCCATTTCATATCTGGATATTACCAAAAAGGCATATGGCACAGTTTTCCGAAATAAATGAACCTGAAATGACGAGCCTTGCAGATTCATTGAAAATTGTCCTTACTAAACTATCAATCGGATTGAATAATCCGGATTACAATCTTGTTGTCAAATGCAATCCTACAGATTATATCAAATCGGACTTCTTTCACTGGTACATTGCAATAGTTCCAAGGTTAACTAAAACTGCAGGATTTGAACTCGGAACAGGAATGTTTATAAATGTCTCACTCCCGGAAGAAAATGCGGAGTTCTTAAGGAGTATTAATATTTGATAAAACCTAAAGAGAAAATATTAGTTACAGGTGCAAGCGGGTTTATCGGAAGCTTTCTATGTCATTATCTATTAACAGAAGGGTTTCAAGTATTTGGTTTATACCTAACTAATCCAATCTCAAATCCTGAGATAATTTCAAAGACAATTGATATTAGAGACAAAGATTCTATCCTTGATTATATCGTTAAGAATGAAATTAATTTTGTCGTTCACCTCGCCTATAAAAAGGGTAGGGAAATGGAAGAAACAATTGTTAATGGAACAAAAAATCTGGCAGAAATATGCAGGAAATTTAATATTGGATTCCTGCTCATGTCAACTGATATTGTCTTTGACGGAATGACTGGTGATTATTCTGAAGAAATAAAACCTAAACCAATTATTGATTACGGAAAATTCAAATATGAGGCGGAGAAAATCACTCTTGAAATCAATGGGTATATAATTCGAACATCCCTTGTCTTCGATAGTAAGTCAATAGAAAAAATGCAGGAGTTTACAATTACATCATTGAAAAAGAATAAGGAAACAAAGTTATTTGTCGATGAATATAGAAGTCCTATTGAAGTTCGGGAACTGGTAAAAGGAATTACTGCAATAATCAGTGACCAGCCTGCTGATAAAATCTGGCATATTGCAGGACCTGAAAAAATATCACGATTTAATTATGGTGTTATGCTTGCGAAACATTTCGGATTAAACAACTCTCTGCTTAAACCCGTTTCTGCAAAAAACTTTAATAGACCTTTAGATACAAGCTTGAATTGTCAAAAATTCTATTCAAAATATTTTTATGTAAAAAAACTGAAGTATTTTTTATCAGAAAAAGCAAACACGAACGGTATTTAAAAAATTTTGCTATTAAGGTTCTTTCCTATTTTTGTTTTTATCTTTGTTTTTATCTTTGTTTTTTCTTTAAAACGAGATTGCCGCGTCGCGTCGCTCCTCGCAATGACATTCGGACGTTTTTATATTTAAATTAATAATAATTCCGGGAATTAATCAATTAAATCATCTAATAAAAAACGATATATTTCTGAAAGGTTATGGTCATTCCTGATTAACCTGATAAAATTCGTATGAGCCGCGCGTTGAATATTATATGGTTCCGTCTCATTTAACTCGGCAAGTTTCTTAATGACTTCAAAAAGAATAGAGGGTTGACCTTCTTTACCTCGTAACCATTTGTAACCACCCGGATTGTCGGTCTCCGTCAATAAAAGATTACTCGGTAACTCCTTCGCAAAAGACTGAATCAATTCCGATGTTAAAACCTCAACTCCAAATGTGAAAAATACACCTAAAGAAATTAGTTCGCGGAAAATATCTAACGGTCCGGAATACCAGTGAATTATAACTCTCGAAATATTGTATTTCTTTAATAATAAAAGAACTTCCTGTTCTGCTC
>DAOVMD010000196.1 GCA_030630935.1 Candidatus Mcinerneyibacteriota bacterium
ACAGATGCAGCATAATATGTAATGCAAAAACAATTATCAATTAATAATTATCAAGGGAGCAAGCTCCCCTTGAACATAACTATTTGTAAACCTAAATAAGCGCCAGTCCAAACTGGACTGGTGTGAAGGTTAGTACTTTGAAAAGTATTATTATTAGCCATAACAATGGGGTTTCACCCCCATAAATGTGTAGCAAAGCGAAACTATTGCATTTGAACGCTTTTGTTAACAATTGAACTATTTAACACTTAAACGCATGCGAAGCATGCATTGAACACTTTAACTTTTTTATTTCCTTGATATTCTTACAATTTTATTGTATAATTATATTTGGCAAAGGATACATTAAGAACTATTATTATATTTTTAACAGGAGGTTAAAATGACTTTTGAAGAATTTAAGACAATGTGGGAGACTGAAGCAAAAACAGAACTGGGTGCAATTAAAATGTATTTAATCGGGATTCTGGAACTGGTTACAGAAGAGAATAAATATGGGAATAAAATGATTGCAATGTGTGTTCATAAAGACGAGTTCAATGAAGATTTTAAGCCAAGATCAAGCCAGCAATTTTATATTGGACAATTTGCAAAAAAAGTAAAGGGAACAGATTATTATGGAGCCATTGCAGCTTCATACCTGGGGGGAACTCATGAAAACGGTTACAAATACGATTATAAAAATGCCCTTGTTGAGAAAAAAGCAGGAACTTCCCGTGGTGAAAAAGAAACAAAAATCTTTATCCAGAGCGGTGGAAAAGATAACCCAACTCCGGTATCTCTTAAAAAAAATAAATATGGCTATTGGAAATTAATTTGTTCATCTTCACTTTGCACCGGTGTTAAAGATATTAAATCAGACGACTTCTAAAAAAGACTAGAAATTACGAAAGTACTAAGACTCGAAAACACGAATAGAATTTGCCGCGAAGACACGCAGACCACGAAAGAAATCCGATTGTAATTTGCCACGAAAACGCGAAAGTTCGAAAATAAATATTTCTTTAGCATATCGCCAACCAACTTAAGAATTACATAGAGATGCATCTTAAGTATCATTTGCTTTCTGGTTCTAAGTATTAGCATAAATTATAACAAAAATATTAAATAAGTATAATTTTTTTTGTGTTCTTTTAACTTGTTAAAAAGTTTGAGCGAAGCGAGCAATATATAATATTCTTTTTTCGTGTTCTTCGTGTCTGGAGTTTACCCCGAATTCACTTCGGGGTGGCTAAGTAAGTTTGTGCTTTCGAGGTTAATTTCTTGATATAACCTTAGAACAAGAATATTAAAGACATAAGTTTTTTTTAACTTAATCCCTTTAATTCCTGTAATATATTTTTTTAATCCCTTCCTTTCCTTAATCCCTGTAAAAATCACACAGAGATGCATTATAAGTATTATTCGCTTTCTGGTTCTAAGTAACATTATAATATAGAACAAAAAAATAAGTAAGTATATATTTTCTGTTTTTTGTTTTTCGTGTCCTTCGTGCTTTCGTGGCTAATCAAATTCGTGTTTTCGCGTATTCGTGGCTAACAAACTTCGTGGTTTTATGATTCTTTCAGAATTTCGTGGTTAGGTATATTCCGTTTAATGTAAGGTTCATACCAACTGTCGAACTTTTTCTAATTTTCTTTTCCTGTTTAATCTGCCAGAGTTGATATCCTGCAGCAATAAATGAAATCCCTGCAAGTGTGTAAGATGAATCCCTGAAAGTTTTCCTATTATACATTGAATGGCGTAATGAATTTAAATTTAATGTTGCTGCTTCATAGATATCTCTTTTTTCAGTATATTCCCTGTTTAAATAATAACCTCCAAGTGAAAAGCATAAACCTGTGATAAAATATGTATTGGATTTATTCTTCATAAAGCTGATGTCTTTTCTTTCAGTTATTGTTTCATAGTCAAATGGTTTTAGTTCAATATCTGATTTAGGTTTGATCTCTTCATTATATATTCTTTCAGAATCATCGTTCTTTACGATATGCGGTCTGATATAAAAAACCAGTTCCGTTCCTTCGTCCTTCTTTTTAAACTGTCTGAAAAAATAACCTAAGATAGGAATCTTTCCTGCAATAGGGAACCTATCTTCAGCAAAGGTATCGTCTCTTTTTATTAATCCACCGATTACAATTATATCTCCGTCTTTAACCCTTACAACGGTATTGGCTTTTTTCTTTGATGTTGCAGTTTTTCCAGAACCGGAGGTGGGGATAAAATCACTTACTTCAGGATGAAGTTCGAGTATGATCTCATCATTTCCAGTAACGGTTGCTTTTAACTTCAGGATTACACCGGTCTGGATTTTCTCTAAAGATGTCAAAGGAGTTTCAACATTCCCGGTTGTGACTTCAAAGTATTGGTCACAACCGACATTTATCTCTGCTTCATGACCACTTAGAGTGGATATATGCGGTTTTGCAATTATCTTTGCTTTGTTCTCCGTTTCAAGAGCTTTTAAGAAAGCTGAAAACTGTCCTGATTCCCAAGCTTCCTTATCAAAAGACCCGGAGATAATCCCTCCGGTTGCTGTAGCAGTTGACCCGGGCTGAAATTCAATCTCTGTAAAGTTTCCTGTTTTCCCAATTGTACTGAAACCGTAATCCTTTGTTATCCCGGCTTTATACTCGACTATTATAGCTTCTATCATAACAACAGGGGTAGGGATGTCTATCAGATCTATGTATTCAATTGCTTTTAGTATATCTTGGCTGCTTCCTACAAGTAAAATAGCATTACCCTCTTTTAAAACTTTTACTTTTATATTGGGAACAATATCTGAAAGTACCTCAACAACATCCTCTGCTTTTAAATGATCAATTATTATGAATGAACTTGAGCTTAAGATTGATGCTGCAGGTGAAGTTAACGATGAATCACCGATTATATAAATATTATCCAGAACTTTTAGTGTATACTTTGTTCCGCCAAGTAAAAGTTCAATCCCTTCCTGTAAAGTAACATCTGTCAGGCGAGCATCTACAGTTCCCACTAAAGTACCATGGATAACAATATTTATCTCTGCCTTATCAGCGATTTCATTTAGAACTTCCTTAAGGTCAGCACTCTTAATATCACAACTTAAATTATAACCGTCAGAAGTAATATTAAGCTTTCCACCCTTACGCTTGGGAGTGGAGACCAAGTACATATTACCTTTCTTCTGATAAGTGTAACCATTAGCTTCAAGAATACGCTTAAGAGCAACCTCTAATGTAACATCCTTTAAGTTAATCGAAATTTTACCCTTTACACTTGCATCAGGAACAATGTTGACTCCTGCCTGCTGTGAAAGGATACGTAGAATCTCAAGGATCTCAGTGTCCTTTGCATTGATTGTAATCTTCTTCTCAATCCCGAAAGTTAGGACCGCGAAAAGTAAGATTAGTAAGACTAATAAAAATGTTTTCCTTTTCAAATTTACCTCCAAAACTATTTAACTACAAAGACACGAATTTTCTTAGCCACGAAGTCACAAAACCCCGAAGTTTATTAATTGTTTAGCCACGAAAACGCGAAGGACACGAAGGATAAAATATTATATATTGCTCGCTTCGCTCAAACTTTTAAAAAGATTATTATTAAATAAGTTCTATTTCGTGCATTTCGTGCCTTCGTGGCTAAATACAATAGAATTCTTTTCGTGTTCTTCGAGACTTCGTGGCTAATAGAAATCGAAATTCTTTCTTGGCTTTTAAGCTTTCGTGTTTTCTGAATAAAATGTTTAGATTATGAGAAGAAGAATATCTGTTTACCATGCTTAAAAGATCTTGTGATTAATTTACAATTCTTTTTATTTCTAAAACTGATTTAGAAAAATTCAGAATAAGTGCAACTTTCAATCCAGTTGCTTTCAAGTATGATATTACTTGTGCTATATGAAAATCGGTAAGCTCTTTTACTGCTTTTAATTCAATTACCATTTCATTGTTAATCAACAAATCTATAACATGTGTTCCAACTAAACTTT
Source organism: Candidatus Mcinerneyibacteriota bacterium (assembly GCA_030630935.1). Lineage (GTDB taxonomy): Bacteria > AUK180 > AUK180 > JAQVHJ01 > JAQVHJ01 > DAOVMD01. The sequence goes on from DAOVMD010000196.1 coordinate 3,977, forward strand.
CCTTAAAGAAAATATTTATCTGTTTCTGTTTTTCAAAATTAATCTTATCATTGCATAGTTGAATCTCTAAAGCATTCTGATAAATTGATTCTAAAAAACCAGATCCTAAAGTTTTATGAACTTTAATTGCTGAGTTAATTACTCTGCTAGAGATCTCTTCAAATTGCTTGGGCATATTTATAACCTTCTGAATTTCAATCTCTTTTTTTCATGGTCGAACTTTTCTTCTCATAATATATCAAAGAGCCTATATTGTTAAAATTACTTAATTAAAAAATCTTTTCCTTCGTGCTTTTCCTATCTTCATGGTCAATTAAATCATTCTTCCTTTCGTGCCTTTCGCGTCTTCGTGGCTAATTGAACTTACTTTCATTTCGTGTCCTTCGTGTTTTCGTGGCAAATATAAAAGGACCTTTTTCGTGCCTTTCGCGTCTTCGTGGCTAATGCAATTCTATCTTCGTGGTTTAACGAGGATTTCATATTTCTCTGTCATCTTCGCATCTTCAATTTCAATCATTATTTTCACAAGTCCATCTTTATCTTCGTGGTCAATTCTCGTCACTTTAAAGATTTCGCGGTTTGTCAGAAGTTTCTCATTTCTAAATAAAGAGCAGTTGTCAATATGATAAATTATTTTATTATCGTTTATTATTTCGAGTCTTCCGGTAGATGCATCACTTTCCTTCGCAGAATACAAATCTTCTCGTATCAAATTTACCATTGTGTTTATTATAATTGATTTTTCCGATTTTTGCAAGGAAAATTTTGTGGTTTGTGTGAGAATCTTTAAGAAAAAAAAGAAGAATACAGAAATCAATGAGACTATTACCAATACAATCAAGACTTCTGTTAATGTAAATCCCTTTTTCTTTACCATAATATCCTGTATAGTTTTATTTTTTCTTTTAACATTTCATGCTCAACTGAAACCTCTAGAAAAGTAAGTTCTCCTTCAACCCGAATCCTTTCTTCAACTTTAAAAATATAATCATTAAAGTTCCTGGTAAATGTTCTGTCTTCAAGAGTTTCGCTATTCTCAAATTTATTAATTTCTTCTTCAACTATATTTGAACATAATATCAATGCTGAGTCAATGACGTCATTAGACTTTAGATTATTTGAAATTGAGTTTAAGAAACTTAGAACAGGAATGAAAACCATTAATAACAGGAATATTCCTATCAAAGTTTCTATTAAAGTAAACCCGGATTCTTTTTTAAATCTTAATAAACTTTCCATTCAAGCACTTTTGGTTTAAGGTTTTTGAAATATAAAGGTAAATAAAGATTCTTATCCATTTTATTTCTATCTATCTTTGCATTTTTCAGATAATTCTTATTTTTCCCATCAGAAAAATCTCCTGAATATAATATTCCGTCAAGAGTTCCCTGAAAGTTTGTTGTCCCGTAATTAATTATTCCACCATTAATATAGACTTCCTTAGAAATTCTGGCTTTAGTCTGAACTTTATCGTCCTTATCAAACTTACCAGGGAGTGAAGATATAATAAAACCGTTTATTTTGGTCTCACCGCCGATTTCAATCTTACCATTGATAATCCCGGATTCTCTTATGTTAGTCTGATAAATAACAGTATTATTAAATTCTGACTTCCCTGAAATAATTAACTTTTCCGTTGATTGAATATAGCAGTTACTAAAATGATTCTCACCATTTATCAAGACTTCTCCAAAACAAATAATATTTATGTTTTCAAGTGTTGATCCATTCAGGATATAAAGATTCTCACTAATGATTAAATCAATGTTATTTAATTTTGTACCTTTTGTTAACCTTAGACTTCCTTTGATATATAGAATTTTCCCTTCGGATAGTTCATTAATCTCTTCAGCTTCACCAATATTCACATCTGATTTTATATAAACAGGTTTATCTTTAATATTGGTTTCAAGTTTCTCTAAACCTGACCATTTAATATCATCATCATTAAATATCTTCTGATAATAATCATTAATCTGTTTAATTAACTCAAGGTTCAGTTTTGGTAGTAGATTTTTTGGTGAATAACTTTTCAGGTCAACCTTTGCATCTTCAATTTCATAAATTGAGATAGGGGATGATGCCCCTCCGATAATCTCTGACTCTTTACCTGAAATAATTAATGGGTTCAAACGATTATTAGAATACACGGCATACGTAAAATTATCATATATATTAATCCCAAATTTCTGTGAAACAGTTTTTTCCATAAAGTTATTAGATACCTTTGTACT
>DAOVMD010000174.1 GCA_030630935.1 Candidatus Mcinerneyibacteriota bacterium
AAAACAAATAAAAGAATATAAAAACATTAAGAGAAAGGATTACAAAACGATAGAAAAACGGCTTAATAATTACTAATATTCAATCATAAATCATAAATGCAGAGCGAAACGAAGCTTATATCTATAAAACGACTGTTCTCAGTTCTCTGTTATCTGCTCTCTGTTCAAGCAACAAAGTTGCTTGAGAATGGGATTTACCTGATGTACTCCATATTAGTAAAAAAAATGGGGGAATTCCTGAGAAATTAATTCTTGACAGATTGATTTAATTGTGATAATATTTATTTTTAAGGAGAAAGTAATGAAGAAAGGGTTTAAAAAATTATTTTTTACAATCATTTTATTTACAATAATACTAATTATATTTGAGGTTCTCACTCGAATCGTTATTAACTTTTCCCCATTTCTCCTAAACCTTAATCCACCAATAATGATTGAAGATGACCTCTTAGAACATTTTCATATCCCCGGGATACAAACGATATCTCAATCACCTCATGGTGAATATAAGGTTAAAGTAAAAATAAATAGGAATGGATTAAGAGATAAAAAGATTCCGATCAGGAAAGGTAATACTGAAAAGAGGATACTAATTCTTGGAGATTCTTTTCCTGAAGGTATCCATGTTGAACTGATGGAGACTTACCCAAAGGTTCTGGAGCAGGAGTTAAAATCTAAAGGTTATAATAATTTTACAGTTATAAATGCCGGGGTTGCTGGTTATTCAACCATCCATGAATACCTCCTATTGAAGAATAAAGGCTTAGATTATAATCCGGACATTGTGATTTTATCTTTTTTCATGAATGACGTTTCAGAGAATCACAGGTTCATGGATATTTTTGAAATCAATAAAAATGGTGAACCGGTTAAGGTTATCCAGACAACATCAAAAACAAAAATAATTCCAAAACCAATCAAGTATTTTTTAAAAAGATACTCTCGTTTAATGGTGGTTTTCTCAAAATTATATTATCTTATACGTGGTTCAAAACAGGAAGAATTAAATCCTTCCCGAATCGGTGATCTGGATTTTGACAGATTTGCGATATTGAGAAAGAAATACTCAAATAATTATTCTGAAGATTGGGAATTCACATCCAGTTTAATCTTAAAAACGCAGAAGCTCTGTTCATTAAAGGAGATAGAATTTATTCTATTAATCATTCCGGCAGGAGTTCAATTAAATAATTCAGAATGGGAAAATGTAAATAAGTTTGAACATTTATCACATGAATCAGTTAACAATTATCCGCAGGAATATTTAAAGGATTTCTGCAAGAGGAATGATATTAGATGTTTGGATCTTCTTCCAGGGCTACAAAAACATAAAGATGGCTCTCTCTATTTCCCGTATAATGGACATTTTAACTGTAAAGGGCATAAAGCTGCAAGTATTTTAATTCTTAATTATCTTGAGAATCAAGGGTTACTATAAAAACTTCTCAATTTTCTCTTCAATTAAACCAAACCGTATTTCCCAGGTATTGGCTTTTGCAAAATCTAACTGTTTTTTAGGATCAGTCTTTATAATTCCCTTTGCAATTGAACTCATCAGTTCTTCAAATTCAATTGTATCTTTTGCAATATGAAGATACTCTTTATATTCAAGAAGCTCTTCTATATTAGTTGCTATTATAGGTTTACCTGTTGCAGCGTACTCGAAGAACTTTAATGGACTTACACAGTCCGTCCAATCATTTTTATAAAGCGGAATCAAACAACAATCACATCCTTTAATATAAGATGGGAGGTCTTTCTGATTTTTAAAACCAAGTAAGTGGATATTTGGTAATCCGGTAAATTCCCTTAAAACTTTCCTATTGAAATCCTTCTTTATCACCTCACCTATTTGAATAAAACTCCAATCGGGATGCCTAGAAAATATCTCGTTTAACATATTAATATTTGTCTTTGCATTTAGATAACCAAGGTGTAGAAATTTAAAACCCGGGATATCCTGAACTTCAGAATTTATCTTCTGCTCCTCATTAAAGACAGCTTGAAATAAATCTGTATCCGCAGCATTGGGAATATAAAATGTGTTTTTATTAAATTGTTTTTTATGATTAAAAATCTTTCTTGAAGTTCCAACAACAATATCTGCTTTCTTTACCAGGTCAAGTTCAATCTCATTTATTAATCGTTTCTTCCTTCCAGTGGAATTTGCAGAGAAACAATCTACACAATGATAGAGGAATACCTTCTCCCCTAGTTTCCCGACTAACCCCCCTGAATTCTGAAAGAAACACCAGATAACCGGGTCATTGAATCCCAACTTCTTAATCCAAATTTTAATTCTCCATCTCATCATTACCTGACTTATACTATCCATTAACTTACTGTAGTACCTCCCGGGCTTTAACAGGAATGGAGATTTATTCCAGAGATTTTTCTGAATAGGAAATATCCCTTTGAATGACCTTACCAAATACTTGAAATAATGTGGATATTTAATTAAATGTTCAATACTGAATTGTCTGCCTATGTACAAAACGCGATTGTTTTCAGATAATCTCAATGCAGCTTGGTGCATTATTTGTACGCTTTCAGTCCAATCCATCGTTGAAATTATTATTATATCCTGATTCTTGAGCATATTTTTACCTCTATAAATATCCTAGATTCTCTAATTTCTTTTTTGTCTCTTCCAAATTAAAATCTTTCTTCGAATTCTCTAAATTTATTTCACCAGAAGAAACAGTCAGGAACTCCGGCTTTAAATCTTCAGTAAATATTTCTAATAATATTTTACCTTTTAAATATGAAGGAATTTTTAAATTTAATTTTGTCAGTACAGTAGGAACGATATCCGGCATCAGCACTTCTTTTAATTTATATCCAGAGTGTATTTTATCTCCAAATGCTATAAAAATACCTTCCATCCGATGATCACCTTTATAACTCTGAGAATTCTTCTCAATGAAATTGGAGTTAGATGAAAAATTAAAAGTATTAAAATAAATCTCTTCATCGAGTAGTTTAAGTTCGATATCCGGTTCGTTCTCGTTATTCATAATTACTTTTGAATCTTTTAAAACCTTAAATTCAGGAACCAAATGATTAACAGAATCATATTTTAATTTTTCTAATATCTCTTTTATTATTTTCACTTTCTCTGAACTCTCTTTTACTATCAGTTTATTAATAAAGAGTTGTCCATAGGATTCTTTTGTAAATGCAAGAGTTTTCTCAAAATCTATACAATCATAAGAATACCCAAGAACGGTTTTTCCCCTAATTGATCTGATAATTTTTCGCTTTAAAAACACAGGAGTTAATTTGAAAAGCAATCGTGTTATCCCGATAAATAATCTCTGAGAAAATATTTTAAACAATTTACATTTTGCTGTAATTTTTTTGTAAGCATTTTTATAGATTGCCCGGGGAAACATTTTATCTTTAAAATATAGATATCCATTTTCCATAAGCCATTTATTCAAATAGAAATTTTTCTTTATATAAATACTCCCATGATCTGAGCAGATAAAGAGTGTATCATCTTTTTTTAAGAGCTCCAAAATCTTTCCTAACTGTTTATCTAAAATTTTATACGCCCAGTTCAGAATCGCGGTATGCTCTTCCTTCTCCACCGAGAAGTAATGATTAAGGTGATCAATAACCATATAAACAAGCCCAATAAATTCAGGATTATCCTGTTCTTTTAAATATTTCAAAACTCGCGTTTTCTCAATAGTATCATCTAACCATTTCTCTTTAAAATGATCTTTACCTTTATAAATTTCCTTATACTCAACTGAAATTTCATAATCTTTAAACCTATCCATAAATTGCTTAATAATTCCTGAATTCCCCGCTATTGCTTTATCATCAAACGTCGGTGAATCAAAACCTGATATCATTAACCCTTTAATTTCTGTTGCCGGATATGTTAACGGAAAATTAATTATCACAGATTCTGTATTATAATAATTAAGGATATCCCAGATTCTCGGAATTTTTATATCACGCGAATTAATTGGGACAAGTTTATTTTGTGGAGTAAACTTTGTCCATGAGAATATTTTATGGATAGTTTTATCTACTCCGGATAATAAGGTTGTCCAGGCTACTGGTGTTAAAGGTGGATGGGTCGATAATAAAACTCCTTCAACCCCACCATCTATTATCTTCTTGAAATTAGGAAGAGCTCCTTCCTTTATCAATGGGTGAATATATTTAAAGTCCCCGGCGTCGATCCCTATGAAATATACTTTACCCATTTTCTCTTAATCTCTCTTGCATTATATTAGAGATTCGAGAATGGATATCTTCTGAATTGAAATTCTTCAGTGCAGAGATTCTTGCATTCTTCTTTAATTCTTCTCTAATTTGATTATTATTAAAAAGGTAAATTAATTTTTCCCTGATATTTTGAGAATCGGTCTTACATAGGATTCCACTTATTTTATCCTGAATAATCTCTTTATTTGCTTCGATATCACTTGCAATAATTGAACATCCTGAAGAAACAGCTTCAATCAGGGCATTTGAATTACCCTCCCAATATGAAGGCAAAATAAAAATATAAGATTTCTGAAGATATGTAATCAATTCATCTGTAGGAAGGTTCCCCATAAGTTTTACATTCAGGTTTTTTGCTCTTATTAAATTTTCTAATCTTCTTTTGTATCTACCATTCCCAAAAATTAATAATTTATATTCATATGGAAAATTCTCTAATGCCAGAAGCAGATTCATATAATTTTTCTGATGTTCTAATCTCCCGGCTGAAATAAGTAAACCTTCTTCTGTCGAAAGTCCCGGTTTAAATTTTTCAATATCAACAGCATTAGAGATATAATGAACCTTACCCGGATTTATACCGTATTTTAAAACTTGTTCTCTATGACGAGCTGAAGTTACATATAGAATATCGGAAAAATTATAGACAAAATACGAAATTACTTTTGAGAATATTTTTTCAAAATAACGGTTGCCCAGATCTGCAAATTCAACCCAGTCATAACCACATCGAATTATTAATGGTTTACAAAGAAATAACTTTAAATATAACCCGATAAGCCCTGCTGAAATTTGACGTGCTTCAATTATATCCACTTTCTTAAGGTACCTGTAATGAATGAAGGGAAAAATAAAAATATAAATCCATTTTGGAAAATTAATCTTATTATTTAATATTTTAATCCGGCGGTGAAAACGTAATCTTGCTTCGGGTAACCTTCCAAACGAAAGCATGAATATATTTGAAAAATATTTTAAATATACCTTTGAGCGCATTCTAATTTTCTCCAACCCGCTTCGATTAAATATCTGGATTAATCCATTCCCTGGAAAATAAACTTCAAGTTTTATTTTATTTTTCATTTATAAACCCGGGTTATAATGGTTAAACCAGATCTGGAAATTCAAAAGGATCCATAGAAATGGAGAATGGTTAAATCGACCACTTAAAAATTCGTTTATCATTTCATTCACTTTATCAGCTTTTATAATTTCATGTTTCTTCAAGTTATTTGGAGATAAAATATCTAACAAATATCCTCTGAAATCATTCAATAACCAACTCTTAATTGGCGGAGAGAACCCTTGTTTTTTTCTATAGATAAACTCGTGTGGAAAATATTCTTCAAGTGCCTTCTTCGGGATAATTTTCTGAATACCATTTTGCATTTTCAACTGTGAATTAATATTTAAAGCAAACCGAACAAAGTTATTATCCAGGAATGGAGCTCTAACTTCAATCGAATTTGACATTGCTGTAATATCAACTTTTGGCAGGAGAGTATTCGCGAGGGGTAATTTTATATCTGTATAGAAAACTTTATCCATCAAATCGTCAGCGTTATTTGAATTAAAAATCCTTGAGTATAATTCAAATGGAGTTTCATCAATCTTTTTAAAAATTTCTTGATTTAAAATATCTTTACATATACTGCCATAATAAAAAGTCCTTGAGAGAGGATAAATTTTACGTTTCAAATGTGCAGAAATATAAGCTTGCCTGATTTTTTTATTAACTCTTTCATTCAGTTTAATTTGATTTAACAAACATAGTATCGGAAGAAACGGGATTAAGAATTTATTTAAACTAAAAGCTTTCTTAACCTGACTATATGTATCGTATCCGCCAAACATCTCATCCCCACCGTCTCCTGAAATTGCAACCGTAATATTTTTTGAGACTGCCTTAGAAATATAATATGTTGGGATAGCAGAAGTATCAGCAAATGGTTCCCCGAAATTAGCTATCAACTCTTCAATCACGGAGATTGAGACGGGATCAAGAATCAATTCAGTATGTTCAGTTTTGAATTTATCAGCAACTTGTCTTGCCCATTTTATTTCGTTGTTAGGTTTATCTTTGAACCCAATTGAAAAGGTTTTTATACCCGCCTTTCCTAACCTGTGTAATGCTGTAACAATTACAGCTGAATCAACTCCCCCTGAAAGGAATACCCCTATCGGTACGTCTGAAATCAATCGATATTTTACTGCCGATTCAAGCTCTGACCAGAACCTGTTAACTAAGTCTTGAATACTATTAAACTCAACTTTATCATCGAAATTAAGAATTGAATATTCCTCAATTGTAATCTTATTATTTTTAAACTTTAAGAATGAACCGGGAGATAACTTAGTCACATCTT
>DAOVMD010000135.1 GCA_030630935.1 Candidatus Mcinerneyibacteriota bacterium
GAGATCAGCTTCTTTTTTTTCTTTAATAGCAAATCTAAATTAGGCATCATAACCTCCTATAGTTCTATGTGTGTTTTAATACACACATTATTATAACATAAAAAAATATAAAAGTCAAGCTATAATTAAAAAAAAAATCAATATTTCCTTAATTCACTGACATTGCGGTCGCCCCTACTGCCATCTATAAAACAACTGTTCTCAGTTCTCTGCTCTCAGTTCTCTGTTTGGTTAACAGAGTTAACCAAACATGCCCTGACCAATTTAACTTAATCCTCCCGTATGAATACAATAAAAGTAATAGATTTTAAAATATAAATTCTAATATAAGAGAATTGTTTGTCAAACAATATCTAGCGCAATATTATTAAAATCTTTATGGGATACTTGTTTCATATGATAAGGGTGCCCGGCCGGTCGCCCCTACTGCCATCTATAAAACAACTGTTCTCAGTTCTCGGTTCTCTGCTCTCTATTCAAGCAACGTAGTTGCTTGAACATCGATGCATTCCAAAAATTATTCTTAGTAAGTAACTTGACAAAGGGGTTGTTTCAGAGTATAATAGAGTTGAGTAAAATTATATATTGGCTTTTTAAAATGGTTTATGTTTTTTGTAAAAAGTTTTATACTAAAAATTCTTGGAGGTTATTGTGGGTAATAAATTAAAGAAGGTTACAGAAAAACATCCATTAAGAATATTCATGATAATAGCTTGTCTCCTTGCATTAGCTATAATACCTTTTGCAATTATCGTTCTTAAAACATATCCTAATGTTATTGAGGATATCATCGAAGTCAACCAAGGTAAAGACATCAATACAAATATTATTTATTCATTACCTTTTGCATTAATGGTGTCGGGTGGAATTTGGATGGCTTTAATATCAATGGCTCAACCTGCAACAGCGTCAATCGCTGCGATTATTACTTCTTTTATCCTAAAACAAAAGGAAGGGGTAAAAGAATTATTTAAAAAATTTAGATTCTGGTCTCCTGATATATCACCAAAAGAAGGTCTAAAAATCTGGTTTCAAGCTATTTTGCTGATAGTAGGTATCAATTTATTATGCTCTGTCTTTTCAAATATTATAAATGGAGTTGAGACTGCATCATTATTCAAAATTCATACTCAATATTCCCTTTGGGAATTTGTTTTTATATTTCTAACCAGTTTCTTCTTTGATGGAGGTGGATTACTGGAAGAAGTAGGATGGAGAGGATTTGTTTTACCCCGCCTTCAAAAGAAATTCACACCATTAAAATCCAGTATAATCTTGGGAGTTATGTGGTCACTATGGCATATTCCCTTAAAATTGAATATATGGCCTATTTCAGACTTTATTATCTTTTATTTTATATTTACTGTCGAATATATTTTATTTTGTATTGTAATCACTTATTTTTATAATAGACTTGGCGGAAGTATTTTAATTGGAGTCGCGATTCATGGCTTGATCAATGATTCATCAGGAGTGAGTAGAATTTTCTCTCCCGCTTCTCCGGAAATGCACTCCCGGCTCTCTGCAGCATTAGGAACTGTTATATTTCTGGGGGTTGTACTGTTTATCCTGTATAAGGAAGGACCTATGCTGGGAAAAAAGGTTGTGTCATCAGAGATGACACAAATAAAAAGTAACAATGAACCAGGCACCACGTAGGGTGGCCTGGCGCCGAAATGAACCTGTAGGGGCACGGCATGCCGTGCCCCTACTTAAAAAAGGAATATAAAATGCAAAGTCCTGAACCAATTTTTGCAACTATAGCTTTCGTTTGTTTATCTCTAATCCTCATAATTATAACAATTTTCTGGGTACGGATGCTGATCGATGCTTTTAAGAGAGAAGATTGGCCAAGTAATTCAAAAGATACAAAAATTCTCTGGATCCTCGTTGTGTTTTTTGCAGGCTGGATCGGAGCATTGATCTACTACATAGTTATCTATAAAAAAATGAAAAACAACAGAAATTATCCCCCTTCCGGTCCACTTGGAGTATAGCATCGATTCGCGCTGCAATAAAGAGTTCAAGTGTTCAAATGTTTAATGTATGCTTCGCATGCGTTCAAGATCTAAGTGTTAAAATGTTCAATAGTTAAAGTGTTACAAACAAGTTCAAGTGTGTGTAAGCTTTGATAGTTGAATTGTTAAAGTGTTACAAACAAGTTTAAGTGTGCGTAAACTTTGATAGTTAAATTGTTGAAGTGTTAAAAAAAGTTCAAATGTGCGGCAGTTGAGATAGTTAAATTGTTGAAATGTTAAACAATTATAGAGGGTTCAACAAGCGCATTTGCATTCTGTTATCTGTTTTCTGCTCTCTGATCTCAACAGCGACGCTATTTTTTTCGATCTGACTTGACATGAAGTGAAATTAATGTTAATATTAGGTAAAAGTGGGAGACTGATATGTTTGATAAATTTATCAATTATGTTAAGGTGGGATTTAAAGCTACAAATACAAATTTAAAGATTATATTTTTTTATATAATTATAATGCTGCTTTCACTCTTAATTATTGGAATAGGAATTGGAATAAACTATTATGTTATTACTTATTTAAGTCCTGAATATTTTGAGATCGTTGAATTATCTGATTTATTTAATTCAGATGCAATTCCTTTTACGATTCTACTTGGTTTCGTGAATATTCTTTTATTATTATTGACTGTAGTAATTTCATTCACATTTAATACAGGGGTTAAAGGTGCAATTTTTGAATATTTCTCAAATGAAGTTGAAATAACTTTTGGAAGTGTTCTAAATAAGGTAAAACAATATTTTCTTCGCAGTATTCAAGTTAACTTTTCAATCTCCGGAGTTTTCTTATTTCTTTTACTTATTCTTATAGGTCTTGGTATTTTATTAATGATGCCTGTGATTCAAGATTCCAGTTTCCCTGATGAGAATGCACCAATATTCTTTTTAATGCTGTTCGGGATAATGTGTCTTGTATTCATTCAACTTGGAATTACCATTATTCTTAGTTATTGGCAGAAGGTTTCTGATGTAATTTTAGTAATCAAAGATTTATCATGGTTAGACGCATTGAAAGAGGGGGTTACTCTTCTTAAGAGTAAGTGGAAATATTTCTTAATGTTTTTAGCTTTCAGTTTTGTTATATCTGTCATAATTCAAGTTATCCTGCGTGTTGTTTCGATTCCATTTTATATTTTAATGATTATTCCTCTTGTAGGTATGCTCTTTTATTTTATAATGTATGTGGTCTGGATAATTTCAATTCAATATGGAACTTTATTAACGACTATGATCTTTATTCAGATGATGGGTGAGCTTACTAATACTCTTGATACTACAAAAGTATTAGAAAGATTATATGGATCTAAGCTTGAGCCACCAACAAAAGAATCCGTGTTAAATAATGAGAATGAAAATGATTGATAAACTTATTAAATATTTTAAAATAAGTTTTAAGTTCACGAATGAAAACTGGATAATCATTCTTATTTACTTGCTGGTTTCTTTAGTAGTCCCGATTTTCATTTTTTTATTAATTGGTTTGAATGTAATATTAGCTTTGTTATCGATTGGATTAATTTCAAATTTTGGTAGTGACCCTCTCAATATTGGAATCATAGCAGTGGTTGGATTCTTCGTGATAATATTCGATATTCTTTTCTTCTCCGCAATTATATTATTCTTCTCAGCAGTATTTACCGGGATTAGGGCTTCTATAAAAGAGTTAATTAAGACGGAGGTAAAACCCAACTTTGACTTAGTATTCAATAACTTCAAGTACTTCTTAAAAAGGAGCTTAAAACTTTCATTTTCTTTTTTAGTTATTAAGCTGGGATTACTTTTGATATTTCTAACGATTGAAGGGTTTGTCGCGGGAGTATTTTTCTTCCTTAGATCGCTTGGGGAGGCACCTTCTATTATCTCAATAATCGTAGGACTTATTATTGGACTCTTAGGTTTTATAACATATTTAATATTTATCATAGCTATAGTATACATGTCATTTTGGAAAAAAACGTCAGATACCCAAATGGTACTGGAAGACTCTGAGTGGAATGAAGCATTCTTTAAAGGCAGAACTACACTCCATGAAAATTGGAAGATCATCCTCTTAGAATATTTCGCGATTGTTATAATTACAATGGTAATCATGTATGGAATCCAAATGCCGATTGCAATGTTATCAATGATCCCAATTATCGGGGTACTATTTGGAATGATCAGCTGGATTGTACAAATGACCTGGACAACTTATATCGCGATATTTGATACTGTTGTGTATCTCTTGATTTTGGGTGATATAAATAAGAAAATCAATTTAGAAAAATTGGAAAATAAATATCTACAGGAAACTAAAGAGAATTAAACAAAAGAAAAACAAAAAAGAAAAAAAGGAAATTTTAACAGGGACTACAAAGAGACTTATAATTGACTTAATTATATTGTTTATATTTATTTAGAGCTACTGATACTTCAGGGTTCGCTTGAATGTAAAAAATATTTCACCGCCCCGAAAAAAACGGGGTAAACTCCGGACGCCCTAAACCACGCGCTTTGCTTGGGTTCAGGATAAACTCCGGACGCAGAGAAAAAACAAAAAATATTTCTTTAGCAGGTTGACGACCGAAGGGAGGAAATCCCGATGCGAAGCATATCGTGAGATTACAAAGAGACGTGTAATGGATATTATAAAAACATTTTAATGTTATTGTAATGGAGGAGGATTGCAACAACCGCTGCAGTCCAAAGTCCAAATCATTTATGATTCTTATGAAAAAGATTCATAGCCTAGGGGTTCACCCCTAGGAAATGATAGAAGATTACATGGCATTTATGCCGAGTTATGAAAACAATAAAAAAAGAATAAATATTTTACCATCCCGATGTGAAAATTCGAGATAAATTCCGAACATGAAATGCAAAGAAAAAAACAAAAAAAACAAATTTTAACATGGACTTTAAAGAGACATGTAAAGGACTTACTTATTTCGTTTGCTTTTGTTTAGAGCATTTATTGCTTGAAGTTTCTAATGAATGTAAAAATATTAACAGAGAACTAACGAGAACTTAAGAGAACAAAAAAAACAAAAATAAAAAAATATTCTAACCGCAGAGGACGCAGAGGTCGCAGAGAAAAATAAAAAACAAAAAAAAGAAAAATATTTTAATCCCGATGTCCTATGAACATACGGGACGTCTGCGCTACGCTTGTCGCAGGATTCTTATCTATAAAACGACTGTTCCCGCGCCCTGCACCCAAGCGAAGCAGTGGTACAGGGTCTGTTTTCTGTTCTCTGTTCAAGCAACTTCGTTGCTTGAACATATACAGTATGTAGTTTAATCATTACACAATTTCAACCATGTTTTTTATTATTTTATTTAATATTCCAATATAGTGTATTTTACCTTTTTGGAATAAAAAATGCAGTAAAAATAATTGACACTGGAGAGACAGCATGAGAAAGATTCTTGTCTTGTTATATTTAATGACAGTATTATTAATTATAAATATCTCTGCTGAATTTAATTCGGAAATTGGGTTCAGTGTTAGCACCTTTGATATAGTAGATATTGCCTTTGCGTCTGAAGGTGACTTTTCGGAGATGAATCCTGTAGGACTCCAACTTACTATTTCTACATACTATGATTGGTATCTTTATAAGAATGCATTTTTAAGATTAGGAATAGGATATACATATAATGGTTTTAATGTAGATAATGAAATTGAATATGAAGATGATGAAACTATTACTGAGGAACGAATGTATTTCAAGGGATATTCAGACCGGATTACCTATCCCCTTATTTTATATTTACCACAAAAAGACGAAGGGGAATATTTTTTCTTTGGAATTGAAATAGAAGAGACTCTAAGGTATAAATCCTGGGGGTTTTATGAAGAGATTGAGACCAATAATGAAACGGAAGAAGTTACTTTCTATCAAGAAAACCTTAATTCGCGTAAGCCGCCAGCGTCAAAGAAAATCAATTTGATAATTGGTTGGATGATTGATTTTCCTGACAAAAGATATTTTAAGAAAACATCAATGTATGTAAAGTTTACACCAATAGAATATAAAGATAAAACAGAACTCGGAGCTGAAATGGGATTCAGGTTTCAATTTTAATCCCGATATCCTTCGGAGATACGGGACGTCTGCGCTTTGCTTGTCGCAGGAACTGACGAGTAAGGAACCCATGTACCAGGTACGATGCATGGCACCGCATGTAGGGTTCCCTATTAAAAAACTAACGAGAACTAAAATAAAAAAAAAAAAAAGAAAAAAAATAAAAAAAACGACAGGGACTTTTACGAGACTTGTATTTTTTATTTAATTATGATATGCATATTGTAGAGACGTGCCATGGCACGTCTGATAGTTCAATAGTTTTATGTTACAAACTATCGCTTTTATCCAAAGCAACATAATATATAATGCAAATTTAATTATCAATTAATAATTATCAATCATAAATCATAAATGCGTAAGGGAGCAAGCTCCCTTTTAACATGCGAAGCTATATTTTTATTTGGAATTCCCGCCTGGTGTGGTTTCGAAATCGTAGCCTGTTACATGTTGTTGTTTTTCGAAGATTACCTGCCATAGTGATGCGAATCCGCAGCTGACCAGTATAAAGAAAATAATATTCAGGTATTCGAGATTGAATACAATTCCCTGTGCCAGGTTAAGGTTTGGCATTGAATTAATCAATCCAAATACGACTATGCCATAAATGATGCCCCATGCCCAGAGCGTTTTTTTCATTGCTTTTGTCAGGATATAAGTTGAAATTCCGAGTGGGGTTAGGAATAGAAACAGGAATGTTAAGATAGGTGAGAATTTCATTCCCGTTCCGAATATATAATAATCAAGTACAGAGAGAATAATTAAAAAGAAGAAATAGCTAAAGATAAAATAAAAGAATGAAGTTAACAGTGCATCCAGGATCAATTTTGAGAAGAATCCAAATTTCCTGAAAAAAGTAACTTCAGATTTAACTTCGAACCAATTAAAAATATAATTGATAAATAGAGTAAATACAATTACCAGGAGGAATAAAATGATTGGCACACTAGTCTCAAAGAATTTATCATCATTGAAGAGCGGGATGGATTGTCTGTACATTAAAGAAACCCTTGTATCATTGAAGATATAAAAGAAAGCGATAATTAACAGTAATATAGACCACTTATACTTATGTACTTCTCTACCAAGATCATCCTGAGTATATTTAAAATTAAATTGCTTTTTCATATTTGGATTATATCATATTTTTTTATTTTATTCAAGGGATTTCCCCAACTTTTTTAAACGTTGGGAAAGTTCAATAGTTCAAATGTTGAAAAACTGTTCAAATGTTGAACAAGTTGAGATAGTTGAATAGTTTTAAACATTTAGTAAAATTCATTTCTAAAGAAAATAATATCACTATAAACGAACCTACGATAAAAATTTTGTATAAATATTCACAATGTCGATTAAATCAAGCAATAAATGTTTTACAATTGGCTTCTAGGAAAACCTC
>DAOVMD010000040.1 GCA_030630935.1 Candidatus Mcinerneyibacteriota bacterium
ACAACTTCTTTAATATTATACTTCTTTGCAATTTCGGTAACACCTGTTTTCTCATATAGTTCTTTAATATTTTTCCCAAATGCCGGTGAGTCACCGATTGAAATTTCACAACCTATATCTTTAAATATCTCTACGACTGCTTCCATAAAAACCGGATGAGTTGTAACGGCTTTATCAGGGGAACGAGGAGAAAGGAGGTTTGGGTTAATAAAAACTTTATCACCTTTCTTAACAGGAATATTTTCAAACCCTGAATAAACTAAACTCAGGATATTTATAATGTTCTCTTTTACTTCAGAAAAAATATAGCCCCGGCTTTCCGCCAGGGCTACTTTGGAATTTTTTAATTTATTATCTATATCCAGAATTATCTCCTTATCTTAGCTCAGGATTCCCTCCATCAGTCTGGTATGCCCAGTCAAAGGTCATATAATGCAAGGTCGTTGCAAGATAATGTGAGGTTACCTGAATCTTTGCATAATTATTTGAGCCTGTCAGTATCACATAACAATGCCCGTCGATTACTTCAACTATACCGGTAGTAGACCAGCCGGTTGAAGGACCCCAATCAATCGCATCAAGCGAATTCTGATATCCCATATCCTGAATACGGGCAAAATTATTTGCAACCAGGTAATAACCGCTTGTTCCAATATCATATTCAAAATAGAAATCATCTAAACCACCACCCGCTTCAACAACTGATTCAAATGCAAAATTGTATCCGCTCATATCGGGAACTGTCTCGCCCATACCTATTAATGTAACATTCTCTCCCGCGGGACGAGGTGTATCGAAAACCGACTCACGGCTCAGCTCACTTTCATTTCCGGAATAATCAAATGCTGCAACTGCATAGAAATATGTCTCTCCATTTGTTACATCATAATCAATATAGTAGGTACCTCCAGTTGCATCCATAATATAATATGGACCATTATCATAATGACTCCAGTAAACATTGTAACCTGCTACATCAGGTTCAAAATTTTGATCCCAATAGATCTCAACATAACCATCACCAGTAACACTAAAAACACCTGTGGGCGGGTTAGGTGGATAGATATCAGGGTCATCGTCTTCAATTACACAACTGCCAAAGAATAAGGAAATCGCCAGGATTCCTATTACCGAGATTAAAAAATGCTTTTTCATTTTAAGCCTCCTTTTTCTACTTACTATATTAGCATAAACTATGCCATCTCAATGAATGCCAATATTTCGATAGTTACCGAAGGCTCCCCAGAAGTTAAGAGTCTTGTAAGTACCTTATTCTTATACAAATTGTATAAATATGATACAGAAAAGGGCTTTGCCGAAAGACAGATAAATCGAGCAATGTTTTGCTTTATATCTTTTTGATGCCACTTTAAAGAACAAAGAATTTTAATTAGATACAATTAATTATGTATATATAGTATAGCATAGGAATGAAAATAAATCAACAAATAATTATATATACCTTTTATCAAAAAGAAAAAAAATTCTCCGCCCCGAAAAAACGGGGTAACTCCGGACGCAGAGGGGGTTAAACCCATTGCTATGCCTAATAATAATACTTTTCAAAGTACTAGCCTTCACACCTGTTCAGTTTGAACTGGCGCATGATTAAAGATAATAATGTTTTTGTATTTATATATGACAATTCTTTAATCTGTAAAACAACTGCTCTCGGTTCTCTGATATCTGTTCTCTGTTCAAGCAACAGAGTTGCTTGAGAATAGCAGGTCAGCGACCGTAAGGAGTAGATCTCGTATAATCCCGAAGTGAATTCTGGATAAACTCCAAGTATCGGGAGAACTAAAGAGTAAGAAAACACGTAGGGTTTTCTATTAAAAACTTATGAGAACCTTTTTAAAAAAGGAAAATATTTATTTAATTATATCAGATTGATAGCGTACCACGTTGGGTACGCTACTCCGGATTGAGATTGAGACCAAGTATTGAAAGCATTTAGTACAGTCTCGATCTGAGGTCTCGATCTTGAAACTGTTGTTTGCGAGAGCAAACAATGGGGCGTGATTTGGAATCGGGTTGATAATTTTCCGAATAATTTTTATTGAGATTTCCAATATGTAAAATTTCAAAACCTACTTTATTTAAAAGTTGTTTATATTCAGCTAAGCCAAGATTACTCCAATACATTTCAGTTTTAAAAAAATCATCTTTTATATATGAAGGTTTTTCATCCTGGGTTAATGTACAAAGGAAAAATCCATTTGGTTTTAGTGCATTATAGATTTTCTGAAAAAGTTTTTTATGTTCTTTTTTAGGGATGTGAAATATTGTATAATAACTGACAATGGCATCATAAAATTTATTTTGTAATTCGAATTCCATAATATCAGCAGTAAAATAAACACTGCCGGGAACATTTTTTTTAGCCAGTTCAATTTGTTTTTCTGAAATATCTATACCCGTAACATTACCAAAATCAGAAAGAAATTGATCTATAGGAATACCGGTACCACAACCGATATCAAGAATGTTACAATTACTATTCAGATGTTTAGTTAATAATTCCAGTGATGGTTCAAGTTCCTTCATCCTTACTAAATTGTACTGGTTTGTGCATTTATTATAACCACTTTTTACAATTTCTTTTCCATTTATGTTTTTATCATTTACTTCTTTATACATTTTACCTCAAGGTTAAATTATTTGGTGGTGATTCAAGTATCCTTACAACTAAACTCACCTTTAATCTCTTGGAATATTATATCAATATTTAAGGGTAATTGCAAATAAAATTTAAAAGAGCTAAAAAAAAGTTACCTTTATTATAAGATTGCCGCGCTCCACTTCGTTCCTCTCGCAATGACAAATAAACGACTATCTATAAAACGACTGCTTTCTGTTCTCTACTATCTGTTCTCTACAGCGCAGCTGTCACTTATATGCGTCGAGGAATTTTCGAGCGAACTTCAAGTTTTCTTTTGCGACAATATTGGTGGGGTCGAGTTTCAATGCTTCCTCATACTTTTCCATTGCATTCTTCAGGTTTCCTTCTTTGAAGTATACGATTCCGAGATTAATATAAGCATCGACAAAGTTTGGTGAGAGTTGAATAACTTTTTTATATTCAATCTCTGCTTCTTTTCTTCTTTCTTCAAATAAATAAAGGTTTCCGAGGAAGTAATGTGCCTGCAGGTTATTTGTATTCAATTCAATTGCTTTTTGGAATTCACTAATTGCATCAGAATACATGCCTTTACTATCATAAACCATTCCGAGGTTGGAGTGGATAATATCAATATATGGATTTATATTAATTGCTTTTTCAAAATACTTAATTGCAGACTCGAATATTCTCTTTTTGTAATATACCAGGGCGATATTACTAAATATTTCATAGTCATCCGGGCTGATTTCGAGTGCTTTCTTGAAATTTTCAAGTGCGTCGGCAAAATTCTCTAATTTATAATATACCAGTCCCAGGTTATTCAAGGCATATACATTATCATCTTCAATATTTAAAATTATCTCAAATTCTTCAATTGCTTGTTTATATTCTCTTTTTTTATAAAATACTCTTCCTAATAATTCATGTGTTTCGATATCATGGTAAGCGATCTCAATACTTTTCTTAAATGCTTTTATACACGATTCGAGGTCGCCTTTCCTATCATATAGAATTCCAATGCTTTTATATAATGCGGGATCATCATCAGTGAGAGAAATAGCTTTGTTCATGGATGAGATTGCTTTATCATAGTCACCTTTTAATTTAAATATCTCACCGATTTTAACATAGATATCTCTATCCTTCGGGTTAATTTTAAATGCGAGTGAGAAGAATTTCAATGATTGATTAAAATCACCTTTCTGTAGGTTCAGGTTCCCAAGTTCTTTATAAATCTCAATATTATTTGGCACTAAGCTTAAAAGATATGTATAGGATTGAATAGCCTTTTCGACTTCTCCCTTTTCTTTATAGACCTGGCAAATGATTTTAATTGCTTTTGTATCATTAGGATCCAGGTTAATAACTTCCTGATATTCGGTTAAAGCTTCGTCAAACATTCCTTGTTTATAATATACCCAACCAAGATTAGAATGAACTTCTTTTTCCTTTTCAATTTCATCCAAGCTCGGTGGGGCATCTTCCGTTTCAGGTTCCGAAGTCAGTTCTTGAGGTGCTTCAATATTATCGAAGATTGAATCGAAGCCCAAGTCATTATCCCCTTCTGATTTGGGTGGAGAATTATCTTCCGAATTAGTTTGTTCAGAATTTAATTCTTCATTATTTTCCTGAGATTCTTGAAACTCGTTTTGATCTTCCATATCCAATCCGGGAGTTAATCCTCATCAGCAGCAGTAACTCGATAAACTTCTGATAAAGTTGTCACTCCTTGTTTAAATTTATTAACAGCAGAAATCCTTAGAGTTGCAATACCTTTAGACATCATATGTCTCTTCATAACAGTTGCGGGTTCACCATTGATAATAAGTTCTTTTGTATCTTCGTAAATGGGAAAAACCTCGTAGATTGCAATCCTGCCTTTGTATCCTGAACCGTCGCAGAATGTACAACCTGCACCTTCATAGAAAGTAAGGTTCTTAATTTCTTCTTCCGTAATATGTAATTTTCCCAATTCCTTTCTTGGTATCTTCACGGGTGCTTTACATTTTTCACAGATCTTCCTCACCAATCTTTGAGCAAGTATCAGCACAACTGAAGACGCTATCATAAACGGTTCAACTCCCATATTAGAAAGCCTGGATATTGTAGCGGGAGCGTCATTTGTATGCAGGGTTGAAAGGACTAAGTGACCTGTCAATGCAGCTTTAATTGCAATCTCTGCAGTTTCATAATCCCTGATCTCACCAACCATAATAATATCAGGGTCCTGTCGAAGAAAAGCTCTTAATGCCGCTGCAAATGTTAACCCGACATCTGCATTAATCTGAACCTGGTTAATTCCTTTCAAGTTATACTCAACAGGGTCTTCTGAAGTCATGATATTTTCAGTAGTTTTATTAAGTGTAGATAATGCAGAATATAGCGTTGTCGTTTTTCCCGAACCTGTAGGACCGGTAACTAATAACATTCCCCATGGAGTATGAATTGCCTTATTAAAATCTTCATACGGTTTCGTTTCAAAACCCAGTTTAGTAAGATCTAAAGAAAGATTACCTTTATCCAAAATTCTCATAACAATCTTTTCACCATGAATACAGGGGAGAATTGAAACCCTAAGGTCAACTTCTTTCCTTTTTAATTTAATTTTTATTCTACCGTCCTGTGGAATTCTTCTTTCGGCAATATCAAGCCTGGCCATAATTTTAAGACGAGTTGTAATCAGGTCTTTTAATTTCAAGGGCGGCTTATACTCTTCGAATAAAACTCCATCAACCCGATATCGAATACGCATCATTTTCTCATACGGTTCAATATGAATATCAGAAGCTCCACGGTGTATCGCAGCAGTGATTATATTATTGACCAGCTTAATAATTGGAGCGTCTTCGGATAAGGTCTCCAACTTCCCGACATCAACATCATCCGCCTCTTCAATAACTTCCATTGCTGTCTCTTCAAGATTATCCAGAACTTCAGTCAGTTCATTCTCCTTCTCATAATACTTATCCAAGGTCTCCAAAATCTGACTCTCGGGTGCAATGATCACCTCAACTTCACAATTAGTAATGAACCTGATATCTTGAACTGCATTGAAATCTGAAGGGTCAGAAACTGCAACGGTTAAAACATTCCCGAACTTATCAATTGGAATCAAACTGTGCTTACGTGCAGTGTCACCGGGGATTAAGTCCTTAATCTGATTATCAATCTCGAAATTTGAAAGGTCAATTGTAGGTAGGTTAAACTGTTTACCGAGGAAATTTACCAGCTTCTGCTCATCAAGAAAATCAAGCCTTATTAAGACTGACCCCAGCTTATCACCGGGATTTTCTTTCTGTGACTTCAAAGCAGTTTCTAATTGCTTTTCTGTTATCAAACCGGAATTAATTAGTAATTGGCCTAATAACTTTGCCAAAATATCCTCCGTTTTTATAATATCTAAATATTATATCAAAAAATAAATTAAATGTCAAGAACTATTGAAATCTTTAAAAATTAAATGAACTGGTTCTTATATTATTATAAAGAACATTATTCCCTGTCTATTTTTGTCTCAAATCTTCCAAGTTCTGGTCAAAAAATGCTAAGTTATTCTTTGTAAGTATCCAAACTCCATTTCGAACGGGAACAATTCCTTTAATGAGAGTTTTTTCTTTAAATACCTGATATGTTTTCCAAGTTTCATTTTTCCTGTCAAACCTTGAGATATCACCTGTTAAATTTCCTAACCAAAGATATTTTGGTGAGATCCCGAATTCTGCAAAGCTATCTTTTGCCGGTCCGGAAGAATACTCATCGGCAAGTTTCGAGGTAAGATTCAATCTTCTTACACTAATCTCCCGCTCCCAATCTTTTTCCGATAACTCCTTCACTCCAAGAATCCAAATGAAATTATCCATAAAAAATATTTTTCTAATAAATGTCATGAGTAAATATGGATCTGAGTATTCCTCCTTTAAATGAAACTCAATCATACCCTTCGAACTGCCAGCCCAAATACTATTTTTAACCAGCAATAATGTTGAAAAATCAGTCAGGGTTGTTTGTGTATTCGGGTCTGAATATGAAACCGAGGGATGCCACTTCCGTGTTTTTAGATTATATCTGCTTAATCCACCTGAGGTAGCAATCCAGACTGTTCTGTTATTATCTATCATGATGTCTTTAACAATATTACTGCCTAAACCATCTTTATTTGTATATCTGATTTTTTTACCGGTTTTGGGATTATAAACTAATAGACCACTGTAAGAACCAATCCAAACATCATTCGCTATCTTCTTAATAACAGGTTTAATTGTGACATCTTCTTTCCCATCATAAATTATATGAAGAGATTTTTTCTTTTCATTATAAATTTTAACCGAACCATCAATTGAACAGATATATAGTAAACCATCAATAAATTTAAATGATGTTACAGGTTTCGAAGTCTCTAACTCTCTCGCATAAATCTTAAAAGCCTTTTTCTTATCATCATAGTAATAGAATCCCCTATCCGTAGAGAGATAACAAGTCATTCCGCGTAAACCTACCTGATAGAATTCCTTAACGTCTTTCAAATTGGAAACTTCATAAACCTTCCAGACAATCTTATCCATAACCTGTTTGATCTCTTCAATATGCGGGCTGGAAGGAAATTTCCTCTGGATATCTCTATAAGTAATGAATGCATTGTGATTATCAAAATTCCTTCTATAAATACTTGCAATATGAAACATTACATCATCAACAATCTTTGAATTCGGATAATCCTTAATTATTGATTTTAATTCTTCCAGAATTTCCATCTCTTCAGCAGAGTCAATCTTCTTCTCTATTTTATAAAACCTTTTCAATGGTTCAAAATCATTATCTTCATTATCTATAATAAAAGTTAAAGTCTTCTTGTTTAATTTCATCTCCGGAGATTCCGGATACTTTTTATCCAGTGTTAAAAAAAATCCTTTTGCCTTTTCAATATCCGGATCATCTGACTCCAGGTTTAACTTCGCAAGTGAAAGAAGAACTTCCTTTTCATAAAGGTTATCAGGATATTTTGAAAGAAGTGTCGTTAAATCCTTGACGCTCTTCTCCATCTGACCTAAATGGAAATAGGAGATACCACGGCTGTAATACGACTCAACCGAATATTCATCTGAGAGATTCTTCGTTTCTAAAACCTTCGTAAACCACTTCTCTGCTTCAGAATATTTCTTAAGATCAAAATTCCAAACGCCTAATCTTAATATCGCAGTTTCCCTATTTGGAAAACTGGGATGACGTTTGAGTAAACCTTCAAAAAATTCAATCCTAACTTCCTTCCCATGAAGAGATTCACCAAGATTCATTGAAACTTCATGCTTGAATTTGAAAGTGGAACCTACGAATATAAATAAAATTAACATAAAGAAAATTATTACAAATTTACTCTGAAAACCCCATGAACTGAAAATCGCCGATAAATACGCAATCAGGACAATCGGTATCGCAATTGCAAGCACACTGCCCGATAATAGAAAAATCTTTAATCCGGGCTGTGAAAGCAAGTAACCAAAATTAATTGCCTTCTTATTTAAAAACATTTCAATAATAAAATTAATGAATGGAAGAAGAATTATTAGAACCAATAAAATAAATGATCCGATAACTACTACTTTTAAAGATTCAAAATACTTAAATTTATCTGCAAGGATAATCTTATAAATCCAAAATATAAGATAAATAATCAGGATTAGAAATATAGGTATTCCATAAAGCAAATTTGAGTTTTTCAAAACGTTTAACAAGTAGGAAAAATTGAAATTTACAAAGAAACTCAGATAAGCAAAACCTAAGAAAAGTGAGATAATTACAAAAGTTATAATTTTTTTTAACATTTCTACCTCCGGTCCTTATACAACATTTAGTGTTAACACCGGTTAAATACATACAATATATAGTATTTCTTCAAAAAACTTAACAAATCAAAAAAAAACGCTTGACAAATAGCGAAATCTATAGTATATTTACCCTAGTGGTAAATTGTGGTGAACAGTGGGAAACTATCCCATGAGCACCAGAATGCTCATTTTTCATAGCATGTTGTATTATAACATATATTATAAAAAGAGTCAAGTTAATTAAAACTTTAGGATTTAGTTATGTTGATAGGAACATTTAACTACAAGATTGATGCAAAGGGAAGGATTCCAATCCCGGCTCCCTTCAGGGGATACCTCAAGGAGAATTATCCTGAGGAAGAGCTTGTTCTTGTTGCCGGTATTGGTGATAAATACCTTTATCTTCATCCTATTTCAGCATGGCAAAGATATTCAAGGAAATTAAAGAAGAAATACTTTAATGCCCGTTTAAGACAGCTTGACACATTTTTAAATGCTTTTTCGGCTCATGTTTCAATAGATAAACAGGGACGGATACTTATTCCGGAGAATTTGAAGAAGTTAAGTGAACTCGAGAATGAAGTAGTAATTATAGGGAATCAGAATTGGATTGAGATCTGGTCTGGTAAGAATTGGAAGAAATTCACTGAAGAATTCATTAAAAGTACCGAATCCCTTGAAGAGATGGAGAAGATGTTTAGGTCCATTAATATTGAAGATGAAGAAGATTAAGAATAATAGCTCTTTAATTTATTTCCTTAGGTTACTGGAGATCGGATGTATTTAATTTGAAAATCGCGAAAACCTTTTATAAACCCCGTAGTCGCGGAATTTCAAATACTGAAATACACCTGATCTCCAGCAGCCATTATATAATTTAGTATAATAGAAAAATGAAAGAATATACCTCTTCACACTACAGTCACACTCCGGTATTTGCCGAAGAAATCAAGCAGTTCTTTGAAAAATATACGCATAAGTATATATTTGACTGTACGCTGGGAGAGGGGGGACATAGTGAGTTCTTTTTAGAGAGTTTTTTAACGAATATCTTTTTAGTTGGTATTGAAAGAGACCCTGTCATCTTTCAAAAGGCGCGAAAGCGGTTGGAGCGATTTCGTGAAAAAGTTGAGTTAATTAATGGTTCTTTCTCAAGATTAGATGTTTATTTCTCTCGTCTTCATCGACCTGATCCGGTTACCTGTATTCTTTTTGATATAGGTATATCTTCATTTCATGTAGATGAATCCGGGCGAGGATTTTCCTTTCGTAAGTCTGAGCCATTGGATATGCGTTTTGATCCGAGTGATGGTATAAGTGCATATGAAGTGGTTAACGGTTTCACCAAGGAAGATCTTGCAGATATTATTTATGAATATGGAGAGGAGAGGAATTCCCGCCGGATTGCCGATTTAATAGTACGGTCTCGCAAGTCAGGAAAAATTGAGACAAGTTTAGATCTTGCCGAGATTGTATTAAAGGCGTTTCCCCGAAGGAGATACAACAGGATTCATCCGGCTACGCGAGTATTTCAAGCGCTCAGGATTTATGTAAATAATGAGTTGGAGGAATTCAAGTTAGCTCTGGAGAAGTCGGTAGAAATTTTAGGTTCGGGGGGAAGGATAATCGTCATTTCTTACCATTCATTAGAAGACAGGATAGTTAAAAGATTTTTCAAATCACTCTCGCCGGAAAATTATACAATTCTAACCAAAAAGCCACTTCGCCCCTCTTTAGAAGAGATAAAGGAAAATAAAAGATCTCGATCTGCGAAGATTCGAGTACTGGAAAGGAACTAGATGAAAGCAAAGAAGCTGAAAAGGAAGGGCATTGATTTCAGAAGCAGAATCAAGTTATTTTTTATTCTGTTTGGTCTATTCTTGATTGTTTTCGTATATGCACACATGCATATAAAAACCTTAAATCTTGGATACAAGTACATCCTATTGCAGAACAAGAAATTAGAATTACAGAACAGGAATTATTCTCTTAAGAAGGATCTTGGAAAGAGAATGAATCTTGCGGAAATTGACAGGATTTCGAGTGAAGATTTAGGTTTAGTATATCCTGACGGGGATAAGATTTACATAATTCGTGCCCCGAAGGCAATCAAGGAAGATGAATTTAAGGAACGTCAAGAGACATTCCAATCCCTTCTAATTAAGTAATTTATTTTCAGATTTATAGGAAAAATATATGAAGAGAAAGAGCGAAACATCTGTATCTATATTTAAGCGAGCCCGGATAGTGTTAATATTCTTCTTTTTATTATTTTCAATATTGGTAGTCCGGTTAGTACATCTTCAGGTGTTTAATTCCAGCTACTATTTTGAGAAGGCTCAGAACCAAAGTGCCCGGTTAGTAAAGATTATGCCGGAGCGCGGAGATATTTTTGATAGAAACGGTAAGCTATTAACATTTAATATAAAGTTAAAATCCATATATGCAAATCCGAACGAGATTGAAGATGTTTGGAATGCTGCGGAACGGCTCCAACCAGTTCTAAAGCTTCAGTTAGAGGAGATTGCGATGAATCTTGATAAGCAGAAGTGTTTTGTTTGGATTCAGCGTAAAGTTGACAAGGAGACTGCGGAGAGGATTAAAGGATTAAATATTCAGGGAATAAACTTTCTAAATGAAAATAAACGCATATACCTATCTTCAGAGTTATATGCGAACATCATTGGATTTGCGGGTGATGATAATGCCGGTCTTGAGGGTTTAGAGAAGTATTATGATAAGGAGTTGAGTGGAGAAGAAGGTAAGATAAACCTTTGTTATGACGGGATTCGAAGGTGTTCAAAGATTTTCCAAACCCCTATCGAACCTATTAGAAACGGTAGGAATCTTTATCTTACGCTTGATACTTCGATTCAATATTTCACATATAAAACAATCAAGAAATATGTAAAGAGATTCCATGCACAGCGCGGAATGGCGATAGTAATGGATCCGAAGACCGGTGAGATTCTTGCTATGGTAAATTACCCGACATTTGATTCCAACGAGTTTTTCAAGACACCGAAGAAGTATTGGAAGAATTCTTGTATAATAGATAGTTACGAACCCGGCTCAACATTCAAAATCATTACTGCAGCTGCCCTGATTGAATCAAACTCAGTAGATTTCAAGAAAAAGATTTATTGTGAAGATGGTGAATATACTGTTTTAGGGAGGACGATAAAAGATGTCAAGAAATTGAAGTATTTAACTTTCAGGGATATAATAGTGAAATCCAGTAATATTGGAATGGTAAAGGTCTCCAGGAATCTTGACAGGAAGTTCTTTTCAAAGATTATGATGAAATTTGGTTTTGGTTACAAAACCGAAATTGACTATCCAGGTGAGATTAAAGGTTTAGTACGTCCTTATAAGGAATGGTCAAAATCCTCTTTACTGGCAATTCCAATCGGTTATGAAATCAGTGTAACTCCCCTTCAGATTGTAACGGCATATTGTGCAATTGCAAATGATGGAGTTCTAATGAAACCATTCCTGATATCCAGGATTGAAGATAAAGACAATAATGAAATTGAAACTTTTAATCCGCAAAGAATAAGGCAAGTAATATCAAAGAAGACAACAGATACCTTGAAAACGTTCATGGAACTCGTTATAGAAGAAGGAACTGGAAAAGCGGCAAGGATACCCGGTGTAAAAATCTGCGGCAAGACCGGAACTTCAAGTAAATTCAATAATGAATTGAATCAGTATTCAAAGGAGAAATACCTATCATCCTTTATTGGTTTCTTCCCCAAGGAAGAACCAAAATACGTAATTGGAGTATTTATTGATGAGCCGCAGAAGTATATTTATGGAAGCGTGGTTGCTGCACCGCCATTTAAAGAGATTGCAGAATACCTGGTTAATTATGAAAATATCAACTATAAGAGAATTTACCCTAATAATAAAGAAATACCTACTATTGAAAATAACAAGGAGATCACTTCCCTGGAAGCAGGCTAT
>DAOVMD010000029.1 GCA_030630935.1 Candidatus Mcinerneyibacteriota bacterium
CATTATTCTGCTTTCTGCTCTCTAATATCTGTTTTCTGCAGATGCAAGGGAGTTGCGTCTGCTGCTGTCCCTGCGGGACAGTGCTTTTCGGGGAACATCTCTACCCAGCAATGAATTGCTGGGCTATTATCAATTGTCCTTACAGGACAAATATTGAAATTAAAAATATCGCAAGCTTATATAACTCTATTCTCTGCCCTCGGTTTTCTAATATCTACAATTGAGTGCATGCGAAGCATGCCTTGAACATTTGAACTATTGAACACATGCAAAGCATGTATTGAACATTTGAACTCTTTTTGTTTTTTATATATATTTAGTAATTTTATATATAACTAAAATAAAATATAAAAAATCTTGAAATCTAGTCTGAAATATTGTATAATAAACTTTAACGGCAAAAATTTATTAATTAATGATGTCTAAGCAAAAGAGAATTTTTACATGTTCCGAATGTGGGTATAAGACTTCCAGGTGGCTTGGTCAATGTCCTGATTGTCAGAACTGGAACTCATTTACTGAGGAGATCGTTGAAGGTAATAGTTTAAAGTCCGGACGTCGTAGTAAGAAATTACATACTGAATCGTTACCCAAAGTAATCGCCCTTCATACAGTTGATCCAATGTCTGATATCCGAATTGAAACGGGGATTGATGAGTTTGACCGGATTCTTGGCGGAGGAATTTTTAAAGATTCACTTGTTCTGATTGGTGGTGAGCCCGGGATCGGCAAGTCCACCCTTATCCTTCAGGTTGCGGATAATCTTTCAAAAGCCGGGAGGAAGGTCTTATATATTTCCGGGGAAGAATCTCCCTATCAATTAAAAGACCGCAGCAAAAGGCTTGGGCTGGATTCCCGAAATATCTTCATCCTTAATGAGATTGAGATGAAGAAGATTGAATCAGCTCTTAATACAATTCAACCGGAGATTTTGATAGTGGATTCCATTCAAACGGTTTATTTTAATGAAATCGACTCTATCCCGGGGAGTGTTTCCCAGATTAGAGAAGTCACTGCAAGATTAATGTATATCGCTAAGAGCTTAGGAATCACCATCTTCATAATTGGACATATTACAAAAGGCGGAGTAATTGCAGGTCCGAGGATTTTAGAACATATGGTAGATACTGTGTTATATTTTGAAGGAGACCGGGATAACTATTTCAGGTTACTTCGTTCATTCAAGAATCGGTTTGGACCTACTAACGAGATTGGAATGTTTGAAATGACCGGAGCTGGTCTGAAGGAAGTAAAGGATATCTCCCAAATCCTGATCTCAAATTCAGATGCCCAATTACCCGGAGTTGTTTTAACATCTGTCTTTGAAGGAAGCAGATGCTTAATCATTGAAATCCAATCTCTGGTAACACCTACCAGTTTTGGAATGCCGCGAAGGTTAAGCACCGGGATAGACTTCAACAGGTTTACGTTAATGGTTGCAATTATCGAAAAGAAGATTCACATTCCATTACAGACAATGGATGTCTTTTTAAATGTAACCGGTGGTTTAAAAGTTAAGGAACCTGCTTTAGACCTTGCAATCCTTACGGCAATAACCGGGGCATTCAAGGATCAGAAATTTCCCGAACCGACAATTGTCCTTGGTGAAGTGGGATTAAACGGAGAGATTAGACCTGTCTCAAGAGTTGAAGATAGGATCAGGGCGGGGAAACGGCAGGGATTTAATAATTTCATTGTACCAAACCGGAATAAGAAAGGCTTAAAAAATTTCAATTCAAAAGGCCTGAAGATCAATTATGTAAGTTATGTTTCAAATATTTTTCAATTTATTAATTAATGGAGTATGCGATGGAAATAAAAACAAAGAAAGATTACCAAGAAGAGTTAATCCGAAATAAGAAGTTCCTTGGTGCCATGGAGAAGCTGGCTCCCGGAACAAACCTGAGAGAAGGAATAGACTATATTGTTCAAGCGGGTACAGGTGGATTAATTATCCTTGGCTACCCTGATAATCAAAAGAATTTATTTGAGATCGGGTTCAAGATTGAATCGGATTTCATTTCGTTCAAGCTCTATGAACTCGCAAAGATGGATGGGGGAATTGTAATAAATAAAGATGCTACAAAGATTCTTTATGGAAACACTCACTTTCATCCCAGTATCGCAATCCCGTCTCAAGAGACAGGAACCAGGCACAGGGTTGCAGAGAGAATGGCAAAACAAACCGGGGAACTTGTAATTGCAATCTCACAGAAGAGACATCTTGTAACTATTTACCTGGATAATATTAGATACACTCTGAAAGATCTCCCGGAGCTACTTTCTGAAGCTCAGCAAGCGATGCAGACTTATGAGAACTATAAGAAGAAACTCCATGAAAAGTTATATGAACTTTCTGTTATGGAATTTAAAGATATGACAACCTTTCAGGATGTAACAACTACAATTGCAAGATACATGCGTTTAAAACTTGTTGAGAAAGAAGTAGAACGCTATATTTTGGAACTTGGAATTGAGGGGAGATTGTTAAGGATGAGATTAAGGGAACAGGTTAGTGAAACGATTGAATCATCTTTCCTGGCCATGGATTTCTGTGCGGCGAATAAATTGAGTAAATTAAACAAGATTGAGGAAGCTCTAGATTTTTTAGCATATTCCGGACAATTAAATAACGTCTCAATTGCCGAAGCACTCGGTTTCGAGATTACACTTAAGCAATTGGAAGACCCTATCTCCTCAAGAGCATATAGAATAATGAGTAAGATCCAAAAGCTCTCACCGCAGATCATCGATAATATTGTCAAAACTTTTAGTTCACTACCAAAATTATTAAGTGCTTCAATTGACGAATTAACAAAGATTGAAGGAATTGGTGATGTCCGTGCAACAATGATTAAAGAAGGATTACAGAAATTAAAGAACCAATACCTATTCGATACACATAGAGGATATTAAATACAATGAAAGTCGCAGGAGTTATTCTTTCAGCAGGAAGTTCAACAAGATTTGGACAAGAGATTGAAAAGCAATACTTATCTCTTATGTCAAAGCCTATCATTATTTACTCAGTAGAAGTATTTGAAGCTCTCGCTGAAATTTCTGATTACGTAGTTGTCGCAAAAGAAGAGAAATTTAATTATCTCAAAAAAGATATTCTGGCCAAATATAATTTAACAAAGTTTCGGGGCTTGGTACCCGGGGGGCACTTGAGGGCAAACTCGGTAATGAACGCATTGAATTTCCTGAAGAAATTTAATCCTGATTATGTCCTGATTCATGATGCTGCAAGGCCATTGATAACAAGTGAGTTTGTTAAGAAGATCCTTACTGAAACAATTAATCATTCAGCTTGTGTTCCGGGGTTAAGAGTAACTGATACCGTAAAGATCACGGATGTCGAGAATTACATTGAAGACACCCTGAACCGGAATAGCCTTTATGCTGTTCAAACCCCGCAAGGTTTTAAGTTTGACCTTTTACTCAGGGCATACCTTCGTGGAATGACTGAGGGTTTTGAAGGTACAGACGACGCTTCATATATTGAAAGGATAAACGAGAAAGTAAAAATAATTGACGGGCTATACTCAAATATTAAGATAACATATCCGAAAGATATTGAAATCGCTAAGATTTTAATGAAGGAGAAGGAATGATGAAAAATCTTAAACTGAAATTTATTTTTTTAATGCTTCTAATTCCAATCTTCACATTTGCCGAGTTGGAAGTTATTCCAAACCCATTTAACAGTGATTCTGAAACCACCACGATTATCTTTACTACACACCAAGAGGCAGATGTTACGATTGGGATTTATAATACGGATGATATATTAATAAGAAGATTATATTCAGCATTTGTTTCGACAGGAACTATTTCAATTGAATGGGACGGACGAAATGATTATTCTGGCTTAGTTGAAAAGGGTGCATATACAGTAAAAGTTTCTAAAGATCAATATCCTGCCCTTGCAATACCTTATGGTTCTAATTCGCATTATGGTCAGGATACTGCATATAACAAAGGACGGATTGCAATTGCCAACGCTCTCGGGCATCAGGTCGAAATATTCTCAAGGCATGGCCAACTCTTAGGACGCTATGGAAAATACGGAACAGAAGTCGGTGAATTTTATTTCCCGCAGGGAATAGCAATGGACGATGATTCAAACCTGTTTATTTCAGATGCCTCCGGAAGAATTCAAAGATTTAATTATACTTCCTTTAATGTCATTGTTTCAGGATTGAATAATACAAGGGGAATGGATTATTTTAGCACATCCCTTTACGTAAGTACTAATTTAGGAATACATAAATATAATAATTTAGGTGGCCCATTAGCTCAAACAGGTGTTTTAGGAGATATCCCCGATCTATGCGCCTATAAAATTCCAATGTTCACTGAAACATGGGTTTATTATTTACGTAATGATGGTCCCGGCAGCCCGGTTCTTTTTAAGATTGAAGATCAGGGTGCAGCATTTGGGGCTCCGATTGTCCTGCCTTCAACAACCTTAACCGATCCGCATGCAAAATGGGCCAGCGTATCGTATGACCAAAGAAACGAATTAGTTTATCTTCTTTATACAAATGAATCTGATAATAAATTCGGCATCTGGGTTTACAATCCAACAACTGACCTAATTATAGATAAATTTGAAATTCTCCAGATATCCACTACAGGTCTCAGCATTGCAGTTGAAAATAGCTCTTGTGCACACATGCCTTCGGATAATAATTCATTATGGGTACCGGGGGCTAATGTTCTAAATGAATTTGTTCATGAACCTATATCAAATCCCGGAGCACTTAATATTAACACTGTATTCGGCAATTCATCAATATTAATGTTATGGCCAGGGGACATTGAAGTAAGCCCATCAGGATTGGTACTTGCTATTGATAGAGGGGCTTATCCGCAAGCTAAATTTATTTTTCCAAATTTCATAGATGCAGAAGATATTGATGTCCTTACCGATTTAGGAACCTTTTCCTTCAGTCAATGCGGAACAACAGTTGGTACAATCTGGGAAGCAACGGGAATTGCGTCCTTATATAACGTTAATGAAAGCCAAGAACTTTACTATGTTACCGTTGAAAGTAATGATATCTATGCCAATTCAGATAAATTATACCGATATAATGGAGCATTTGAATTTGAAGATAGTTATTTGGATATTAATAATCCGGTTGGATTAACTTCTTTTTATACCTGGCTCTTTACACTTGAGCAGAGCACTTCACCCCCAAATAATTACCAAATAGTCGTAATTGATACTCACATTAACTCTTCTATGGCTACCATTGCGACAAAATACAGCTACCTACCCAATTCGGGATTTGGGGAACCAACTATCACTAACCCTGTTGACATTGCTGTAGATTATATTGGGATTATATATGTTCTTCAAGAAGAGGAGGTTCATCAATTCAGAATGATTCCTGAAGGTGAGAGCATTTCAATTGTTTATATCACTGACTTACAACTTCCCTCAGAATTCGGTAATGATTTTTCTGCAATTGCAGTTGATAGCTTTGGGAATATTTATGTCTATAACGATTTTAATGGCAGAATTTTAATCTTTAATAGAAACGGTGAATTCTTAAAAGATTTAGGTGGGGGCATTGGTTGGGAACCAGGGCAATTTAACCGGGTTGAAGGAATGGATTTCGATGAAGAAGGTAATCTCTGGATTTCTGATTCCGCTAACCATCGGTTTCAGATTATTGTTTTCAACTATCGTGGAACTGAACAGGAAACAGTTGTTATAACCGATAATCCGGGAATTCCATTTGTTTCAACTTTCTCAATCTCAAAACCTGAACCTGTAATTGCAGGGGATCTTGAAATCACAATTGGTTTTTCTGAGGGTATGGACATGGAATACCCCCCAGAGGTTCTTCTGATTGACGGTAAGTATGGCAACACACATACGGTTACGATGAATGAGTTTAAATTAAATAAATGGAGTGGCGACATTACTATCTACCCAAGAACAGGAAACGGAATGGCAACAGTTTTAATTCGAAATGCCAGGGACCTGGATGGTCATTATATTGTTGATACAGAGAGAAAATTTAAAATCAATACAGACGTATCAGATGTAATCTCAAACTTAACAAATTATCCAAACCCATTCTCACCATTAAAGAAACCAACCCGGATTGAATATTACCTTAATCAACACTCTTATGTTACACTTGAGATATTTGACTTGAGCGGGAGACTTGTTCGGAGTCAGAAATTCTCGCCTGGGCAACTGGGCGGAAGGGAAGGTTTCGAAAATTATTTCGAATGGGACGGCAGAACTGATTCAGGAACTATGATTCAAAATGGTGTCTACATTCTTAGGGTGACCGCGAAAGGTTTGAAATCTAGTGAGAAAAAAGTAATAAAACGAAAAATTGCGGTAATGAAATGATGAAGGCAATAAAAACAATTCTGATTAGTCTTATTCTCCTTGCTGCTGCTTCATTAAATATATTCTCTGAAGAAGGCGGTATAGTCGATCCTCTCTATAACCTTGCCGGGAGTGCAAGAATCCTTGCAATGGGCAATGCATTTGTCGGGTTAGCTGATGAGCCAGGGGCAATGTTTCATAATCCTGCCGGGCTTACACAGTTAAAGATGAGAGGTATAATTTTTGAAACTCAAAGTTTTAATGATCCATCTATTCAATATACTTCACTTGGTTATGTTGCTCCACTTGGGAAAAAGGGTATATTAAACCTGGGAATTTACAATTTATCCGTAACAGGAATTGAAGGAAGAGATGAAGATAATAATATTACGGAAAAATTTTCTTATCAGAAAACCATGACTCTGATAGGTGCGGGCTGGAATTGCAAGAAGGAGTTATCAATTGGGAGTAACCTTTTAATTCTAAACGAAAAAATGCTTGAAAAAGAAGCATCGGGATTCGGGGTGAATGTCTCCTTTTTTTATAGGCCATTTAATGAGTTCACAGTTCAGATTAATGAGGCAAAAGATAAAGCAGATGCTCTCTTGAATTCCATTACTTCAGACCTTTATAAAGACTTACATGAAAAGTTGCGGGAAGGAAAGTTTAGTGAAGTTTTAGATATGTTCCCGGGTGTCCTTTCCATTGACCCGTTAAACCCTAAGGCTATGCATCTGGCAATTAAAACTTCGCGAAAGAAGAAATTTCAATTTTCTGATACTTCAATCCAGCCGCTGATTGAATTTAAGAACAATCTCTTTGAAACTGATAATGTAATTGAAGCTCATTACTGTACATTGATTATTCTGACTTTATTAGAAAAGGATGAAAGGAAGAATATTGATCATCAACTTAAAGAGATTAATAAATCTGTTTTAAAACTCATTAATGATAAAGAACAATATATTAATGAATTAATTGAAAACAATGATTGGGATACTGCCTTTTACGAGATTCAGAAAGGCGAAGAAATTACAGGATTCAAAGCAAGGTTTATAAAGCTCAGGTTTTCATTACGTGATCGGGTCATTAAGAAAAAGGGGAAACATTTCTTAAAGAAGATAGGTTATGAACTTTATAACCAGGGTATGAATAACCTTGAAAAGAATCAGGTTAAGGAAGCTCTGATTAAATTTAAAGCTGCCATATTTCTATTCGATAATTTCCTGGATAACAGATTCACATCCGGACTCACATTTGAAAATGTTGTCACTCCAAAAATCCGTTTAGACCAAGATTATGATGAGAAACCATTCGCACTTAAGTTTGGAATTGCCTATAAGTTCAGAACCTTAAACCTAAATTCGTCATTACAGATTGAAAAGACAAAGGAACTTCCAGTTCAGGCATTAATTGGTTTTGAATATCTAATATTTAAAGAAAGATTAGGATTGCGGTTTGGGTTCAATAAAGACCGGCTCACGGGTGGATTTGGTGTTAACATTAAAAACACAACCGTTGATTATGCCGTTACAGACACGAAGTTGGGAATAAACCATAAGTTCTCAATTACATATCGATTTGGAAAGGAATATGCAAGGAGTCCAATTGACCTCTTTAACCAGGGCGAACTTTTTTACCAGGAAAAAAATTATACTGAAGCCATCGCTTCCTGGGAAGAGGCTCTCAAGCTGGACCCGACTTACACCAGACCAAGAGAACGTCTGGTAAAAGTAAATAAGATCATTGATAAAAAGGTTAAAGCACTTATGGAGTCGGGTGAGGAGAATTATAGCAACGATAATTTCACGGATGCAATGAAAGCTTTCCGCGAAGTACTCACATTCCGGCCAAATAATTTTAGAGCAAATGAATACTTGATAAAATTAGACGCTGCTTCAAGAAAATATATTGCATCACTTGAAGTTGAAGCAAAAACCGCGATCGCTTCAAACGATATTCAAACTGCTCTCTTGAAATTAAATGAAATCTTGGAGATTGATCCAGCGAGAAAAGATATTATATCAAAATTAAATTCGTTAAAGAAACTGAGAAATATTGAGATTAATAAAGGCCTTGCAGAAGTTGAACAGCTTATCAAGAGCGGAAATGATGCTCAAGCACTTGAAATGATGGAGATGCTCTTGAAACTTGACCCGCAAAATAAAGTTTTAGCGAAGAAATTTACTAAAATAAAAAATGAAATTGTGCTAAAAACAGAGACTCAACAGACTCTTGCAAGCATCGACCACTTATTAGAAGCCAGGAGATTCAATGAGGCTCTGAGCCAGGTGGATAACTTAATAATAAAGACCGGGGAAATCGAACAGCTTATAAAAAAGCGCTCAGAAATTCATGATGCAAAATCAAAATATTTAAAGGAATTATTAATTAAAGCAAATCTCATTGTCTCAAATAAAAATTATTCAAAGGCAATTGAACTTTACGAACAAGTTCTTAAGGTTGACCCTGACAATTTAGAGGGACAGGAACAATTATTTGAATTAAGGAATAAATCTGTTGATTCCGGAAAATTGAGGGCGTATCTATCTTCTGCACAGAATTTTTTTAAAAAGAAGGAATATGTAAAGGCTAAGAAGTATGTTGAAAAAGCACTCCAGCTTGACCCTGGTAATGCAGAAGCAAAATTATTAAAGTCCAGGTTAAACAAACTTTCAACTGCATCATTTGCCGCATTCGTGGAAGAAGCAGAGCAGAACCTGAGTGCTGGGAATATTGAATCAGCCATTGATTACTGGGCGCAAGCTTTAAGGATTAAACGTGATTCCAAAATTAAGAAGAAGCTTGTTGAAAATGTTATTAATCTTGGAATTCAATATTATAGAAAGGAGGAATTGAAGAAAGCCCTGGAAGTTTGGAAGATAGGTTTACAATTCGACCCAACGAATAAAGAGCTTCGGGATAACATCAAAAGAGTACAAACGGAACTGGAGAAACTGGAAAATATTAAATGAAAATAAGTATCAGGTTTAAAATTTCATCATTGATAATTCTTTTAATCAGTCTTCTGATGGTAACGATATCTACTATTGTTCTTAAAGACCAGAGCATCATTCTGAAGGAGGAAATGCGGAAAGCAGCCGAGGCAATTGCGAGGAACTTATCAGCGAATGCAAAGGAATCCCTTCTTCTTGAGCGTTATCTTGATCTGGATTCCCTTGTATTTGAAGCTCAAAAAAATGTCGGGGTTAAATTCATTGCAATTGCAGATAAAAAAAATATTATTCGAGCACACACCGATATAAATTTAAGAAATAAAGAATATAAAAACCCCAATAATATTAGGATAAATGAAAAGGATAATTCACTTGAATACCTCGATAAAGATAAGAACTTGAATTATTATCTGTCCTTCCCTATTAAGAAAAAAGGTAAGTTACTCGGAACAGTTTACCTCGGGTATTCGCAGCAGCATATATTAACAGCTCTGAAGAAAGCTGAAAAGAAAATGATTTTCTTTACAATATCTTCAATTCTGTTTGGAATACTGGGGGCATTGATGCTCAGTTCTTATATATCAAAACCAATTAAACTTTTAGCAAAGGGCACAAGAGAGATTGCAAATGAAAACTTTGAATATAGAATTCCTATTAAAACAAATGATGAGATCGGGGATCTGACAATCGCATTTAACCAGATGGCAAATGACCTACAGCATAAAGAATTGATTAAGTCCGCATTTAAACGGTATGTCTCATCACAGGTCCTTGACCAGATAATTGCTGACCCTGATTTCTTAAAAAAATTAGGTGGAGAAAGGAAAATCCTAACCGTGCTCTTCTCAGATATTAGAGGGTTCACACCATTATCGGAAGCTCTTGCTCCGGAAGAAGTTATTACTCTCCTGAACGACTACCTCGATGGAATGACAGAGATTATCTTCTTAAATAACGGGATCATTGATAAATTCATTGGTGATGCAATCATGGCTGTCTGGGGTGCATTACAAGTTAATATGACCCCGGCTGAACAAGCCTATTATGCCGTAAAGGCTGCAGTCGAAATGCAGGAGAAATTAACTGAATTACAGGTTAAGTGGACCGCGCTGGGAAGGAAAACCGTCCAGGTCGGAATTGGAATTAATACAGGTGCAGTCGTTGTCGGGAATATCGGGTCAACCCAGAGAATAGAATATACTGTCATTGGCGATAATGTCAATATCGCTGCAAGAATGGAAGAAAATGCAAAACCGGGACAAACGCTAATTTCTGATACTACTTATAACTTAATACAACATTATGTGAAAGCAAATAAATTAGAGCCTATGAAAGTTAAGGGTAAATCAAAACTACTTCATGTCTATGAAGTATTAGAATTTAAAACAGGATTTGATCAAGAGAAAATATGAATAACTTCA
Source organism: Candidatus Mcinerneyibacteriota bacterium (assembly GCA_030630935.1). GTDB lineage: Bacteria > AUK180 > AUK180 > JAQVHJ01 > JAQVHJ01 > DAOVMD01. Next base: position 10,737 of record DAOVMD010000029.1, read on the forward strand.
TAACGTTAATCTCATCGCTTTTCATTATTACTTTACAAACCTCTACTCCTTTATTATTTGCGGCTTTAGGTGGAATCCTATCAGAAAGAAGCGGTGTAATTAATATTGGCCTTGAAGGAATGATGTTAACAGGAGCATTTGCCGGCGGAGCAATAGGAGTACTAACAGGAAATCCATGGATTGGAATACTCGGAGCAATTTTCGCAGGAAGTATCATGGGCTTGATCCACGCGGTGTTCTGTTTAAAATTAAGAGCTAATCATGTAATATCAGGATTAGCAATTAATATCTTCGCAAGCGGTTTAACAATTTTCCTAACTCAGGCATTTTTCAATGGAGAACGATCTTTTGAAATCACTAAGAGATTCACCAGTATCGGTCCATTCATTCCTCTTGTTTACATTGGTATTCTTCTTGTCTTTATTTTACAAGGATTCCTCTATCGAATTCCTACAGGGCTTCGATTGCGTGCAACCGGTGAACTTCCAATTGCTGCTGATACAGCCGGGGTTAACGTTATGAAATATAAGTTCATGGCCGTGATCGCAAGCGGTGCTCTGGCTGCAATCGGAGGGGCATACCTGCCATACTTCGCAGGGTCGTTCACAAAAGATATGTCGGCAGGAAGAGGATATATCGCTCTTGCAGCAGTAATCTTTGGAAATTGGAATCCTGGAAGAGCATTTATTGCATGCTTGATTTTCGGGTTAGCAGAAGCTATGCAGATGACATTCTCAAACTCTATAATCCCATCTCAATTTATGAAAATGCTGCCGTATATTATAACAATTATTGCATTGGTCGGGTTCATCGGAAAATCTACCCCGCCATATTCATTAGGAAAACCGTATGAAAAAAGAGAAAGTTAAAAAAGAAAAGATTCTATTACATATTTGCTGCGCACCGGATGCAACTTATCCTTCAGAATTATTAAGTAATAATTTTGAGGTTATTGGATATTATTATAACCCTAATATGGATTCCGATGAGGAAGATAAAAAAAGATTTGAGGAAACAAAAAAAGTATCTGATTTATTTAAATTCGAACTCATTAACTCGCGGGGTAATATTAAGGATCGTGAAGAATGGAATAATGCAATTGCAGGATTAGAAAATTTACCGGAAGGTGGAACCCGGTGTTTTAAGTGCATAGAATTCAGGCTTAAAAAAACCGCAGAGAAAGCGAAAGAGAAGAATATTAAAGTTTTCACTACTACCCTAACTGTAAGTCCGCATAAAAATGCATTCCTTATTAATTCAATCGGGAAAAATATTGCTGAGAAGTTCAATCTCGAATTTCTTAAATCAAATTTTAAGAAAAACAATGGTTTAAAAAAAACACTGGAATATAGTAAAGAATTTAATTTATACAGGCAGAAATATTGCGGCTGTATTTTTAGTAAAAGGAGAAGTTAATTGAACGAAATGAAATTATCACCAATCGGTATTGTTCATTCTAACTATTCAAGAAAAACAAAACACGATTACCTGGACAGGGTTGCGATTGAAGCAAAAATTGAAATTTATCATGAGTTTGTTGATGGGCTATTTAAACTTGAAAAATTCAATGAACTGTGGATTCTATTCTGGTTCACCGAGATCGATGAACAGGAAAGACAAACACTGCGTGTTCACCCAAGACGAAACCCTGATAATCCGGAACGCGGGGTATTTTCAACCAGATCACCGGCAAGGCCTAACCCAATTGGTTTAACAAAAGTTAAGTTACTTAAAATAGAAAAAAACATCTTAACTGTCAAAGGTTTAGATGCATTTGATAATACATTAATATTAGATATTAAAGAGGTATAAGGAGGAATTATGAAATCTGAAGAATTTTTAAATGCTCTTCTTGCAAGACTTAATTTTGATGAGAAGAACTTAGAGCTGATTAAGGAAAAAATAAATAATACAAAAGCTTTAGCAAGAACTACGATTTATAAAAATTTATTGAATATGCTGACACACTTGAATGTCTCAAATAAGATAGCAAAGGAACATTTTGAAAGATGTTTCAAGCTTCAAGACGAGTTGAATGCAAAATTAGAGAAACCGGTCTCATTTAATACTGCTCTAATTGAATACTTCTCCCGATTAAATATGCAGTCGAGTAAACCGGTCATTATAGAATTTGAATTAAGTTCAAAATTAGCTTATAAAAAGATTAAAGACAGTGTTACCGGGCTCTGCAATAAAAAATATGGCTATGAGATTCTGAAAAAAGAAGTGGCCCGAACAGCACGATACGGATTAAACTTATCACTTTTGATAATCGATATTGATGATTTTAAAACCATTAATGAAAAATACAGCCATGAGTTTGGGGATTTACTTCTCAGACATGTTAGTGATATTTTTAAAACATGTATAAGGAATATTGATTTGATATATCGAAATGACAGTAATCAATTTGTTTTCATCCTCCCCGAAACACCGGCACTTGGAGCTCTTGAAGTTGGGAACAGAGTAAGAAAAAAATTGCTCGATGATTATATTACTCCGGATAATAGTGATGCACCGGTAACGGTAAAAGTATCCGGTGGAATTTCGTCTTTTAAAATTGATGCTGAAAATATTAATGAGCTGGTTGAATTCGCAATTGAAGCTTTGGTCTCTGCAAAAAATGACGGTGGGAATAAAATATATTTATTCTTCCAGGAAAAACGTAGATTCATAAGACTGGATGCTTATTGTAAAGTTGGTTTTCAAGTAGTAGAAGGTAATTCGAGTACAACATTTAGTAAGAATATAAGTGCAGGCGGACTTCTATTTGAGAGCGACGCTTTCATCGCATTAAATACCATGATAGAAATCACAATTCAAATACCGGATATCGACTGGATAATTACATCGGTAGGAAGAATAATTAGAGTGGAACAACTCCCAAATGGAAAATATGACCTGGGAATTTTCTTTACTGAGATTGATCCGGAAGACCAGAATACAATTCTGAGGTATATTCAGAATAAAGTTAATCCAAAATTCAATATTTACTAAGGACTGATAATAATTATTGCAGTATTAACGTTATTTGTCATTGAGACTGTGTCATAACTAAGATTACGAAGATGGTTTTTCCGTAATCATGATTTTTTTTCATGAAATTTAATGATTTTAATTTTTGTTAGTTAAATAAAAAGAACAAAACCATGATTTATGATGAATATATTCAA
>DAOVMD010000466.1 GCA_030630935.1 Candidatus Mcinerneyibacteriota bacterium
AAAAAAAGATACCTTTATTATAAGATTGCCGCAGTCAGGATGAAAATATTCATCCTTCCATCGCAATGACATTCAAATGTTGTAAATAAAAACAATAAATCTTGTGCAAAGAGCAATGACATTTAAATCTTTGTTTTAATTTGAAAAAGGTCATAAAATATGGTATAATACAGCATAAAAATGAGGTGTTTATGAAAAAGATAGCATTATTTGGTGGAACGTTTAACCCGGTTCATATAGGGCATTTGATTTTAGGGCAGTTAATATTAAATACTACAGATATAACAGAAGTAATTTATGTCCCTGCAAACATTGCTCCTAACAAAGAAGGGAAAGAAATATTATCAGAGACGCATAGATTTGAAATGTTAAAAATTGCAGTTGCTGATAATAAAAAAATGGACGTTTCAGATTTCGAGATCCGGAAGGGTGGGGTATCATATACCATAAATACCATTGCATTTTTTAAACAGTTATATCCTGAGTTGTCAATAATTATAGGGATGGATCAAGCGATTGCATTTAAAACATGGAAGGATTACAATGATATCTTCAGGCTTGTCAGGATACTTGTTTTCGAGCGTGCCGGTTGGCATCAGAAGGATATTCCAAGGGATATTAAAGAGAAATTTACAATCATCGAAAATCCATTTATTGAAATATCTTCCAGTGATATTCGTATGAATTTTAAGGACTTTAAATCAATTAGATATTTGGTCCCGGATAATGTTATTAATTATATTATAAAAAATAAAATTTATAGATGATTAAATCTGATTATGATAATGACTCTTATAATAAATTACGTGATGAAATCTTAAATTATATTTCAAACCAGAGTTCCCGGAATCCAAAACAAAAAAGACGCTTTAGACATATGTTAAAAACTGAGGAGATGGTTAAGAAAACGGTTGATAACCTTAAAGGAAAATTCCACATTAAAGAAAATTGTATTAGGCTTGCTGCGTTACTGCATGATATTACAAAAGATTACCCGGAATCAAAGCAAAGAAATATATTGAGACAAATAAAAATTCCAAAAGAAGATATTATGATTAAGGGACTCTGGCATGCATGGACTGCTTCTGAAATTGCAAGAACTAAATTTAAAATTTCAAATAGATATATCCTGGATTTAATTCGATTCCATCCGACAGGTCATAAAAATTTTGATCTTGGCGGGTTGATATTTTTTATATCTGACTTTTGTGAAGAAACCAGAACCCACACCGGTGTAGAAGAAGTAAGGAAATTATTAGCTAAGGATGTGAAAAAGGCCGGGATATTAACAATTAAATTCAAAACGGGTTATTTAATTAATGATAATGCTTATCTCCACTCTCGCGGTATAAACTTTTACAATCGCCTTATTCAAGAAGGTGTGCCATGACCCTCAGGAAGAAGATATTTATACTGATTAGTATATTATTTGTTATTGCGGTTGTGATATTGGGTGGGTTAGCATTGTTAAAGCAGCCCACACCTTTGGAGAAGTATTTGGAGTCGCATAATATTGTTAATTGTTTAGTAATCGGGATTGATACGATTGAGAAGACTTCGCGTTCAGACACGGTAATTGTGATATCTTTTAATACAAACTCTGAGAAGTTTTTAGCGACTTTCATTCCGCGTGATACATTAGTTAAGTCTGGCAGCAAGAGTCATAAGCTAAACTCGATTTACAGTTTTGGTTATTCAAAAGGCGGGACAAAGACCGGCATTGATAATTTACGAAAAACTGTAGAGCAGGAGTTTGATCTTGAGATTCCTTATTACATTCAAGTAGATTATAGAGCCTTCATCAAGATAATAGATATTTTAGGTGGAGTCAAGATTGACATTGAGAAGCCGATGAAATACATAGATCGTGCTTCCGGCTTGGTCATTGATCTTCAACCCGGGTTACAGGTTTTAGATGGTAAGCGATCCTTAGAATATGTTCGTTTTCGTGCAGATAAGAAAGGCGATATTGGTCGGATTGAGAGGCAGCGTCAATTTCTGAGGGCATTATTTAAAACTGTATCGCGGAATAAGTTAATTTTAAAATCACCTCAGTTAGTTTTTATAATATACAAAAAGGTTATCACAAACTTTTCGATTAAAGAAGTTCGTTATATGTTCAAGTTTCAAGGAGCAATGAAGAAGGAGAATCTTGAGATAATTAAGTTACCCGGAACTCCTAAATATATAAAGAAGGTTTCGTATTATATAGCTTCCCCTAAAGTTTGGGCAAAGAAGTTCAATGACTTCAAATATAAAAAGCCTGTTTCATCGAAGGGAGATTACATAACGATTGAGTTATTAAATGGTTCTGGGATAAATGGAGCCGGGAAGAAGATAGCCAAGTATTTACGGTCGAAGAATTTTGATGTTTTATTTATAGATAATGCAAAGAACCAGGATTATTTGGAGACGGTTATCTATGATAGAATTGGAAAGATTAAGCCCGCCGAACAAGTTGGAGATCTTCTCAGGACAGATAATGTTTTCACTCGAAGAACCTCAGATAGTTATGTTGATATAACAGTAATTCTCGGAAGAGACGTAGATAAGCTGCTGAAGGAGC
>DAOVMD010000329.1 GCA_030630935.1 Candidatus Mcinerneyibacteriota bacterium
AGCAGAGAACAGTCGTTTTATAGACAAAAGCATCGTAATTAATAACGAAAAAGCATTCATCATTATTTTTTCTTCATGTTCTTCATGTTCTTCATAGTCCAAATATTTTTTTACATTCATACGAACCCTTAAGTATCACTAGCTCTAAACTAATATTAACAATATAGGTAAGCCAATTATAAGTCTCTTTGTCGTCCCTGTTAATTTTTTTGTTTTTCTTTTGTTTTTTCTTTTAGTTCTCGTCAGTTCTCTTAAGTTCTCCCGATACGTGGATTTTATCCCGAATTCATTTCGGGACTATCGCTTTACTATCGGGATTTCCTCCCTTCGGTCGTCAACCTGCTGAAGAAATAAAATATATTTTTGCATTCAATTGTTTTATTAAGCATTGTTCGCTCTAAACAATTATAACGATATTTTAATATTACATTATAAGTCTCTTTGTCGTCCCTGTTAATTTTTTTGTTATTTTTATTTTACAATATTAGAAATGTAAATGTTAACTTACGTATTTTTACGAACTATGAAACAGCGAAGAAAAGAATCCTGTAAATATATTTTTAAAACTGTTTCGTGTCAATGGTTATATATTTATCAAGGATAGTAATTGTTCCGGATGTACAAAATTCATTAACAGGACAATTCTCAAATTGAGAGCAGACTTCCGCATCACCTCGGGGACTGCAGCCAAATCTTGATAATACCCATAAGTAAACCTGGAACTGAAGTGGGTAAATGCTCAGAACACCTTTACCTTCAGCGGCAACATCCTGCCAGAAGTTTATTATTAAATCATCAATGTCGGTTTGAAAAGAATTTATTTTTCCGGAAATGGCACCGGTTCTGAATGTAGAACGGATAATATGAGAACCACTTGCCAGGGGAAGTGAATGTAAATTTCTAATGGAAAACTTTGCATTCCTTTCCATCTTTGCTAACCAGATAATTACTTTTGTTTTCTTTCGATATTCTGGGAAGCTATTTGAATATGGTGTTTCTGTGAAGAATTTTAAAACTTCTAATGCATCATAATTATGAGCTTCAAATAATTTTTCTATACTGGAATCAAACTTTTTCAAGACTTTCGCGAGGTTTAACCAGATTTCAAAGTCGTTCTCCCTTGAAGCTAATTTATTCTGGGGAATAATTTTTCCAATAACGAAAGGCTCCTGCCTTACAACATTTACAACATAATTATATTTATTTAAAGCAGATTTAACTTCTGAAGGGGGTTTTGATAAAACTTTTTCCGGATTTATTACATATCTGGTATCTTTATCTTCATAAGTTTTTGTGGCAGCTTTCCAAAGATCCTCTTCCCTCCGGAGATATGCAATGGATGATGTAAAGGTAATATATAAAAGATGCTCGGGAGAACCACGGTCCATACCTCTTGGTAATATTTCTTCAGGGAGCCCTTTAAAACCAAATAAAGTTTTCGTGAAAAAAGCTTCATTCAATTTTCGAATGATTGCAATCGCTCGTGGAATATCTTTTTTAATTTCTGAATCCATTAAAATATCCTGTTAGTTTGTTCAAGTATAACATAAAAAATTAAATATTTCAAGGAAAAATCGTACCTGTCCCCATTCTACTGTTTTGTGTCAATAGTTACATATTTATCAAGAATCTCAAATTTTCCGGTTACACAGAATTCGCTTATTGGACACTCCGATTTCATTGAACAGCTCTCTTCAGATACCCATTTTGAGCATCCGTATTTTGCCAAAATCCAAAGATATGATTGCAGTTGAAGTAAAGAAAACTTAATCTCATCCTTGGCAGCAATTATTACATCATACCAATAATCTGATACAAGTTGATCTAAATCAACGGAAATTGAATCTAACTTTCCCCAAATTGCTCCGGACTTAAATGTTGAATGTATTACATGTGTTCCACTCGCCATAGGAATTTGGTTTAAATTCTTTATCTGAAATAGTGCATTTCTCTCAATCTTTGCCAACCAAATTAAAACCTTCCGCTCCTTTTGATATTCCGGGAAGCTTTTTGAGTAAGGAAGTGTGGTGAAAAACTTGACAACTTCTAGTGCATTATAATCGAATGCCTTAAATAAATCCTCAACATTTGAGTTGTATTTCGCTAATGCATAAGACATGTTCATCCAAATATCTACATCCTTCTCTCGTAAAACTCTGCGATCCTGGTACTTTAATTTTCCAATACTGAAAGTCTTTGCCTTTAATTTACTCTCAGTTAAATTATAATCTAATAAATCATGCTCAACTGTGGTAGAAGGTATTGTGATTACTACCTCAGGCTTGAATAAATAATGCAAGTCTGTATCTTCCCAAGTCTCTCTGGCACAACTCCATAAACGCTCCTCCCTGCGAAGATATGCAACCGAGGCGACTAATGTTAAATATAAAAGATGCTCGTTTGAACCTCGAACCATATCCTCAGGAAGAACATCTTCAGGAAGCTGCTTGAATGTGAAAAAGGTTTTATCATTATAAGCTTGGCTTAACTTCCGGATTATTTCTATCCCACGTGGAATATCTCTGTTTATATCTATTGTCATTAATCGTCCTTCTTATATTAATTATTATAACATAAAAAGTAATATTTATCAAGGTTAGTAAAAATTGCTGCCTTCCCCCCATTTTTTTCTCATACTACTCCTCCCGATTCCATGTAATCGAATAAAGTGGGAATATTTTCTTTCAACGCTTCCGTTTTCAGCTCATATAATTTCATTGAAGTTGTAAGTTTTTTTAATGCCTTTGCTAGCTTGTAATATATAAACAATGGTTTTTCAGAAAACAATCTTTTGAACTCTTTCTTCGAAAGATCCAAAGATATAAATTTAAATAGAATTCTTTTTAGGCCTTTAAAAATGAAAGATGAAAAAATCATCATTAATACATTCATTATCTTTAAAGCAGAATATCTCTGAAGACACATTTTTTCATAGTGTAATTCACTTTTCAAGAAACGATGATATTCTTCAATTTTCCATCTATAGCCGTACCCGCGGAAGATTGTTTCAAGTGCTTCAGCACCTGTAATCTTCTCAGGTAAATATGCTAAATAATAACTGAAGCCTTGATCATCTTTTATACGGGTACCGGTTTTTTTACTTACAAGAAGCCATAATTTTTTACCTATAACTTTTTTATTTGGGAGCTCAACTGAAATTATTCCTACAAGATACTTTGTCTTTTTTATTTTTCCGCTTTTAGTGATATGATTAGCAATACATGAATTAGTTAATTCTATATTCTTCCAATCCTGAGGTTTGAATGTCTTATCATTTTTTCTTAAATATCTTTTTTCATTTAACCGGCATATAAAATAATCATCGTTCTCAATTGCAGGAATAAACAGTTTCCCTCTGTCAAAGCCCCTGTCATGCACGCTTATTAAAGGATTTAAGGATTTATATTTACTTATTAAGCGATGCATTTTAAGGATTTTTTCATTTCCACTCTTGAAATCTTTTTCCAGGGTACTGTACAATTCACTGTAAACCGGAGAACAGTTTTCCCCATCACTGGAAACTGCAAAACCATTTAAAATATGGTATCCTTTTTTTATTATATGTTTATCACCATCTCTTACATTAGCCAGGTTCTCCATTATATTTGAATATTCTTTTACAATATCACTGTCATCTACTATTATAAATTGACTTGTTTTTAATGTGTTTTTATTTGCTTTTAAAAAAACTTCCTGAAACCTTTGCTCAAGATCTCTTTTTCCTAAATGACGGCGTAAACGTTTCTCTGTATGCTTTAACGAAATTGGTTCTTCAAGTTTTCTGTTGATTGAATTTACAATAGGACTTTGAGATTTCATTAACCCGAAGATTAGATCTTTGAATAATTTAAACTCCGGCTTGGTGATTGTGCCGACATTTGCAGATTCATATTTTTTAAATAAGTAGTTGACTTTTTTGGAAATTTGTGCTTTAATTATAGTAGACATTTCAGGCCTCCTTTTGTTTTTTTTGTTCTACGTTATTATAACAGAGGAGGCCATTTTTTTCAACCATTATTTCACGATATAAAAAAAAAACAATTTTGATATTTGTTAGTTTTTGCAGTTTATATCAACATTTCTTAAGAATTTCAAAAAATGAATTTCAAAAAATAATTCGACATTTTTATCCAATAGTTTAATACTTACAAATATCTAATACAAAAAAATGGGGGTAAGGCAGTAG
>DAOVMD010000362.1 GCA_030630935.1 Candidatus Mcinerneyibacteriota bacterium
AAGTTTTGTTTAGTTTCTTGCCAACTTGATAATACTTGAAGCAAATTCTAAAAAACGCTCTGATAAATCTTTTTTCATTTATTAATCCTTTATTTTTGACTTTTGAAATTTGACTTTTGTCTTTCAGCGTTCTGTGAACGGTTACAGTTATTCATTACTTGTCATATACCGCCGCAGAAACATATCCTACAACCTGATTTTTCGTCCCTGATGTATCACCTGAATTTTTGTACTCCAATTGCTTACAAACAGGACTACCGGACAGTTGAGCATATTTCATCAAAGCCAAAATCGGTCCCAGCCCACACGCTTCCAGGCTTTGATCTTCATATCCCTCTTCCAGCTCTTCCATCTTATACTCTTCCAAAAGTGCAATAAGATTTTCATCTTTCCTCACCGCAACATTATAAGGATAGTAATGCGATAAATCCGAACTTGCTACTACAACAAACTCATATTTCTCTGCCACTTTTTTTAATGCTTGAGCAAATTCATGAATCATTGATATTCGGTTAGCGCCCATAACGACAGGAATTAAATTAAATCCATCAGGAAAAATAGTTTGAAGAAAAGGCAGCTGAACTTCCAATGAATGCTCTTCTTCATGCCCAGCCATTGACCGCTCAATAGACCCCCCTCTTTTTGTAATTGCATCACATATCTCATCAGAAACCGGAACTTTTCCAAGTGGAGTTTCATAGGCATTTCCGGAATAAACAGAAACACCCTTTAAATATTCTCTATGGCTTGGTGCTATCACAACTACATTTGGTGATGGATACTTTTGCAATAATTTATACCCCGCTGCTGCCACACAACCAGAATAGATATACCCCGCATGAGGAGCAATAATACCATATAGCTTCTTGAGTTTAATTGAAATATCGGGTGCATTAATAAGATAATTTTCCACATTCCGCTTCAATTCTTCCGCAGAACCCGGATAGAACATACCGGCAACTACAGGAGCACGTACCATCTCATCACCTTTTTTCATAATTAACCCCCTTTTCTGTAAAAATAATTATCAATCGACTGAAAATCAAGACTTATCAACGAGTTCAAACACAACGTTTTGATCCAGTCTTGTCTTCAGCCAGGGCCAAACTTTCCTATAAACTGAGAATTCAATATCTACTTTACCATCGGAGTAATTTTCACTTATTATACGAGTATTATCTCTTAAAACCGCCAATCCTTTAACATAATTAATAGGTACATTCAATTTCAACTGCATTTCTTCCTTCTCCAGAACTTTCAGAATTGCTCTTCTTAATTCATCTATTCGCAATTTGTTAAGAGCAGATATAAATACAGCATCAGGATAATCTCTCTTTACCTGTTTTAATATTCGGTTTTCCATTATATCAATCTTATTAAAAACAATAATTGAAGGTTTATTGTAGGCTTCAAGCTGAACAAGAACCTCATCTACAGCTTTTAATTGATTGAGGCACTGAGACGAACTAATATCAGCAACCTTTATAATAAGATCGGCATCTTTTACCTCTCTCAGTGTACTTCTAAAAGAGGCAATTAAATGATGGGGAAGTTTCCTGATAAAACCAATTGTATCACTCAACAATAAATCATGATACTTATCGAGGCGATAAATCCGTACCGTTGTATCCAGAGTAGCAAAAAGTTTATCTTCAACCGGAACGCTTGAACCTGTAAACACATTCATTAATGTTGACTTTCCGGCATTGGTATATCCGACCAGAGCAGCTTTAAAGAAAGTATTACGTCCTTTCTGCTGTACTGTTCTCTCTTTATCAATTTTCATTAAGTCTTTTTTCAGTTTAGAAATTCGTGTTCTTGTTAATCTTCTATCAATCTCAATCTGTGTTTCACCAGCGCCTCCTCTTACGCTAATTCCCCCAATTTGCCTTTCCAGGTGTGTCCAGCGTCCTGTTAATCTTGGAAGCAGATATTGAAGAGTTGCAAGTTCTACTTGGGTCTTAGCCTCCCTTGTTTTAGCACGATTAGCAAAGATTTCAAGTATAATCCCACTTCTATCACATATTTCTACATCCAACATCTTTCGAAGATTACGTACCTGAGTTGGGGATAAATCATCGTCAAAAACCACTTCCTGAATATCAAGCAATGAAAGAAGATTCTTAATTTCTCTTATTTTTCCCTTCCCTATTAAAGTCGAAGGCTTAATTCGCTTTAGATTGACAATAAAGGTTTCGGCAATTTCATACTCCAGTGTATTTAACAACTGTTTCATTTCTTGCAGATGTTCATCAACCTCAAACTTGGGCTGAAAAGGAGTAACAACACCTACCAATAGAACTTGCTCAAGCACTTTCTTCTCTTTCCAATATTGTACGATTAATTCTTCCTACATAAGTTTCTGCCGCAGCCACAATTAAAGCAAGTATTAAAAATAAAAAACTATATTCATAACTCCTTTGCAGCTGAGTCGTTTTATCCGAATCAACGTCTTTAAAAACTGTTATACTAGAAGGTTGAATATCAACAATTGTCTTGAAATCCTCTTCACTTAAAAAATTTCCCTCATTCTCATTTGTATGAACATTCACTGCAAAACTGTGAACTTTCCTACCATTTGAATAAACGTCATAACAACCTGGTTCATCTGTATCCATAAACCAATATTCTCCATAGTCTTTAGAAAAAACAGGTGTGAATTTCCGTCCAGAAGGTGTAATAACCATCGGGTTATCAAGTATCTCTCTACCTCTCCTTTCAAAGCGAACCGTATCTCCTGTAAAATACTCACGGGTTTGTAAAGCATGACCGGCAAGATAAAGTGTCATCCTCTGTATTAAAGTAGGAAAAAGACCCGTTACTTGTAAGTTTGTCCAACCTTTCACAGGTGATGTTGAAAGCACAAAACCTTTTCCATTCTCTATATCTGATTCAATAAGAAAAGGAGTCCCATCATCAAAATTCATAATTACCGAATGATTTCTTCCGGTCAGAAATCCCGGGATAATGTAGAAATATGGTGAACTTTTTGGACGCTCGCCTCTTCTCCACAAACCTTTAAAAATTGGATGGTCTAACTGCAAATTACCAATCTTTAGATAAGACTCACCTGACGAGTGCCTTGTACCTTTCCACTTCGGAAAACCGAAATAATCAGCCCAGAAAGAATTAAAGACCTCTGGTAAACAATTACTTCCAGGAAATATTATAATCCCTCTTCCCTTATCAAGAAAAGAATGAAACGAACTTTTCAATGAACTTTGAACTTTATCAATATTGGAAAAAATCATTACATCATAATTAAGGAAATCCTCCATTGGTAAGAGACCAGGCGAAACAAACTTTGCTTCGATGAATGACGAATTTTCAACCTGCAGAGCCTTCATCAAAAACCGTCCATCCCCAATATCTCTACCAACCACAAGCACTCGAATAGTTTGGGGAATATTCAACACAAAATATCTTTCATTGTCATTTGACAGATTATCTTCACCAATCCTTATAACTCCACTTAGCGGTCCCGGAACTATCGGAATAAAATCAAACTTCACACTCCGCATTTTTTTTGGTGAAACCGAGACTACCGTTTGTCCTACTCTTTCTCCCTCTAAAAACAGTGAAACGGGAATTTCTTTTTCCTCTGTCCCCCAATTTTCGACAAATGCCTTAACTTGTGACGGACTCCCTTTCTCATTTATCTGCTCTGGAATTTCAACTTTATAAATAGCAGCATTACTTCCACTTTGATTAGCAGGGAAAAGCACTATTCGTATTCCCTTTTGGTCTAAAATTCTCCTGAT
>DAOVMD010000314.1 GCA_030630935.1 Candidatus Mcinerneyibacteriota bacterium
GTAAAATATCTTTTTTTTTTGCTTTTATTTGTAAACTCCATTAAGACAGGCAAATGGGGGGAGGAAGCTGAAAGTCCTGTAAGTATAGTATTATTCGATAAATAACAGGTTTCTGTGAATAAACATTTCACAGTACCTTTTAATTAAAAAGGAGAAGAAAATGCCAAAGAAAGGATTAACAGTTTGGTTTACAGGTTTGTCTGCAGCAGGCAAGACCACCATTGCATTAGCAGTGGAAAAGATTTTACAAGAACGTGGAATTAAAGTAGAAAGACTTGATGGTGATACAGTCCGCCAGAGTCTTACAAAAGATCTCGGTTTTAGTAAAGAGGATCGTGATAAGAATATTTCAAGAGTAAGCTTTGTTGCAAAATTACTCACGAGAAATAATGTAATTGTTCTTGCTTCATTCATTTCACCATATAAGGAAGAACGAAGTAAAGCAAAAGAAACGATTGGTTCTTTTATAGAAGTTTATGTTCACGCAACAGTTGAAGAATGTACAAAGCGTGATCCGAAAGGACTTTATAAGAAAGCGATTGCGGGTGAGATCCCGCACTTCACAGGTGTCTCAGATCCATACGAAGAACCGGAACATGCTGACCTGGTTTGTCATACAGTAACTGAATCAGAAGAGGAGAGTGTTCAGAAAGTAATTCAATTCCTTGAGGATAATAACTATATTGAAAAAGCCGGTGAAGAAGTTTATTCTGATGAAGAGCGCGAGAAAGTTCAGAAAAGACTGGAAGACCTGGGCTATCTCTAAATCAAGCGAAATCTAATAAAAGGAAAAAATTATGGGATTATTCGGAAGCATCTTTAAAAAGAAAAAAAGAATTGCTGTTATCGGACTTGATGGTGTTCCACATTCGTTTCTATTAAAAAGGATGAAAGACGGGACTATGCCGTTCCTGAAGAAATTAGTTGATTCAGGTGGACATTTCCAGAGAATGAATTCTGTAATCCCAACAATATCTTCAGTTGCATGGTCAACCTTCATGACCGGAAAGGATTGTTCAGGGCATGGGATATTCGGGTTCATTGACCGGCATGAGGATCCGTTTAAGATGTATATTCCTCTTGCAAAAAATATGAGGGCAGAAACCCTCTGGGAATACCTGAGTAAAAAAGATAAAAGAGTTTTTGTAATGAATGTCCCTGTTACATACCCGCCTAAAAAAGTAAATGGCACCCTAATCGCCGGTTTCCTTTGTACTGACATTAATAAATCTGCATATCCAGCAAAAGTTGCCGAAGAATTAAAGGACCTGGATTATATAATTGATGCTGATGCATGGCTGGCAAGAGAGTCAAAGGACAAGTTCATGGATCAACTTTTTAAGGTTCTTGAAAAGAGATTCGAGGTTATGACGCACTTTTATAAAAAGGAAAAATGGGACTTTTTTCAGTGCCACATTATGGATACCGATCGCTTGAGTCATTTTTTCTGGAAGGAATATGAATCAGGCTCAGGGAAATTCCATGATGAATTCATCCGTTTTTTTAAAGTTATAGATAATGAACTTGAGAAATTTTCAAAACTAATGAGGAAAGACGATACTCTCATGATTCTTTCTGACCATGGTTTCTGTCTTGCGGAGAAGGAGTTTTATATTAACAAATGGCTTCAGGACGAAGGCTACTTGAAATTTGACAATGCTGACCCCAAGAACATTGAAGATATGAGTCCTGATTCAAAAGCTTACAGCCTGATCCCAGGCAGAGTTTTCATTAACCTAAAAGACCGTGAAGAAAAAGGTTCAGTTGCTCCTTCTGATTATGAAGGGCTTAGGGACGAATTAATTCAAAAGATTAAGAAGATTAAAGACCCCGAGACCGGGGAAGAGTTCATTAAAAATGTATTCAAACGTGAAGAGATTTACGATGGAGAATTCATTGATGATGTTGCAGACTTGATTGTAATTCCCCGGGATGGAATTGATGTTAAGGGAAATGTGAATAAATCAAAATTACTCGAAGAAGGTTTTATCTCAGGTATGCATACTTATCATGATGCATTCTTATATTTGAATAAAGAACTTGGAGACTTTAAAGTTGACAGTATCAGGGATTGTTTTGATTTAATTATAAACTTATTGGAAGTTAATGAAAAATAGGATTCAAATTTTAAGCCTTGGTTCTGCAAATGAAATTGAAAGGGAATTTTCCAGAATTGGAGTAGATGCAGGCGGGATTGAGAAGATGCTTCCAAAATCAAAATTCCTGCTAATTAAAATTAAGGATTTGGACCCGGTAATATGTAACATCCTGAAGCAGGAGATCCTTTCCAAGAACGGAGAAGCCGCAGTCCATAGAAATGTAATTAATCTGAAGGTTGAGAAATCTGACGTTTTGTTAATGTCAACCGAAAGAGTTATGAAGGAATTTTTACGCGGATTAAAAGGGCATTACTTTGGAATTCCCCAATTAATGGAGGACATCAATTCAACTTTGGAGAAATACTCATCACATCCAAAACCATGGAAAATTAGAAACTCTGAATTTGCCTGGGGTGAGAAAACATTCATAATGGGAATTTTAAATGTTACACCTGACTCCTTTTCTGACGGTGGTAAATTTTTAAATCTAGAAGATGCCGTCAATCAAGCTTTTAAAATGATTGAAGAAGGAGCAGATATAATTGATATTGGCGGGGAATCATCCCGACCTGGCTCAGACCCTGTTTCAGAAGACGAAGAGATAAATCGTGTCATTCCTATAATTAAAAAGATAAGGGAAAAATCAGATATCCCTATTTCAATCGATACATATAAACCAAAAACTGCAGAAGCTGCAATTAACGCTGGTGCTGATATTATAAATGATATTACAGGCGGGATAAATCCAGAATTGCTTAATACAGCAAATAAGTTTAATCTTCCAATTATATTAATGCATATGAAAGGAACACCAAAAAACATGCAGAGAGAACCTTATTACGAGAATTTAATGGATGAATTAATCGAGTTTTTTTATAAACAGATTAAGAATGTAAAAGCTGCAGGGATAGAAAAGGTTATCATTGACCCGGGAATTGGATTCGGAAAAAGGCTTGAGGATAATCTTGAAATTATCAGACGCTTAAAAGAATTTAAAATTTTCGGTACCCCTATTTTAATTGGTCCATCAAGAAAATCATTTATCGGTACTGTACTGGGCGGAGAAACTGATGAAAGAATGGAAGGAACCTTAGCAGCCGTTGCAATATCTACTTTGAACGGTGGTGATATAATCAGAGTTCATGATGTTAAAGAAATGAAAAAAGTAATATTAATGACAAATGCAATTAAAGGAATAAATTTAAAATGAGAGATATTCAAAAAGAAAAACCGGACTTTGCGTTCCCGCTTAATAAAGTAGGAGTTAAAGATATCGATTATCCACTCGTGGTACTCGATAAGGAAAATCAGGAACAGCATACTGTCGCAAAAGTTAATATGTATGTAAACCTGCCCCATACTTATCGTGGAACACATATGAGTAGATTCATTGAAATCCTAAAGAAATATAGAGGGAAAATCACCTATAAACAAATTCGGCACCTCCTCCAGGATATGAAAGAAACCTTTGATGCAGAATGTGCACATATTGAACTTGACTTCCCTTATTTTATTGAAAAAACTGCTCCGGTTTCCGGACAAAAAAGCTTATTAAAATACAGTGTGAAATTTGATGCAAGATTAGGTAAAAAATACCACTTTATCCTGAATGTAAGAATTCCGGTTCTAACTCTATGCCCCTGTTCAAAGGAAATCTCTGAGTACGGTGCACATAACCAGAGAAGTATTATAAATATATCAATCGAATCAAAAGGATTGTTTTGGATAGAAGACCTGGTCAAGATCGGTGAAGACGCCGCAAGCAGTGAAATATTTTCGCTCCTGAAAAGATCAGATGAAAAATTCATCACAGAAAAAGCTTATGATAACCCAATGTTCGTTGAAGACGTCGTTCGAAAGATTGCTGAACAACTTGATAAAGATGAGAATATCAAGTGGTTCTCGGTCGGGGTCGAAAGTTTTGAATCAATTCATAACCACTCCGCATTTGCGTATTACGAAAAAAAATAAAACAGCACAGCAATTGCTGCGCAATGAAGAATGAACAATTAAGAATGAAAAATGAATAATGTTTTTGCATTTCATATCACAATGCAGTAGGGGCATTGTTTGCTTTCGCAAACAACAGTTTGAGTATGAAGTAAGATTTTACTCCTATAAATAGTAGTGTCTTACAAATAACATATTAAATTATTAAGCGTTTCACAAACGAAGTGAATTCATCCCGATCAATTTCAGGAATATGAAATTAAATCGGGAAACCCTGATTGAATGAA
>DAOVMD010000401.1 GCA_030630935.1 Candidatus Mcinerneyibacteriota bacterium
ATAAATAATTATAAATGAAGCAAATGGCCCCAAGAACCCTGATATAAATGAATGGTGAATGATTATTCCTAAACTTTGATTGTGATTTACATTTTTACTACGATTTTCAAAGGTCTGTTGATCATTAATTTTATCTATTTTCTGTTTTCGGATCCTGATTTTATTGTTATCCATATCAATATATCCACTTTCCCTTTCCGGAAAAATCTCCCAGATATTCCTTCTTTTTGAATAGAATCCAAGACCATCTACCATATCCGAAACATAATTATATTTGGGCGGGAAGGAAAACTTACCATTCTTATATATATATCCTGCTTTTTTTCTATGTAAAACAGGGGCATACCCCTCCTGAAATTTATTTGCCCGATTAAACTTCGGTTTGATTACAAATTCTCCTTCCTTATTAATGAACCCTATCTTCCTTTTGTTATTATGAAAAACTGCGGCCAGACCCTCACTAAAACCATCTGCCGACCAGAACTGTGGCTTAATTTGAATATTTCCGGTTTTATCAATATATCCAAAAAGTTCTCCTTCCTTTATCACCGCAAATCCCTCACTAAACTCTAAACCCGCTTCAAACTTAGGTTCAATCACATATTCTCCGGTCTTATCAATATATCCCGCTAACTTATCCTCTGTAACCGAAGCTAAACCCTCTGTAAATTTATAACCATCAGAAAATTTATAATCAATGACCAAGCTCCCCGATTTATTTATGAACCCCAATAACATATCTTCTCCAGGTAGATACTTATAATTGGTGCTGCCCTTTAATACTTGTGCTAAACCTTCAGAAAAATTAAATGCAAAATCAAACTCCGGCTTAATTGCAATCTTTCCCCACTTATCAACAAATCCATATTTCCCATTAATTAAAACCGAGCATAATCCATCTGAAAAAACATCATGGAAAACATGTACATGAGGAGGATAATATTCCTTCCCGTCCTGATGCAGAATTATCCAACGGAAATCTTTATTAACCCAGGCAACTCCTTCATCATTAAAACCATAAGCCTCTCTGTATTGCGGTTCAATTACCACCTCACCCGCTCGATTCATATACCCGTATAAATCATCCTTCATAATCAAATATAATCTTTCGTTATTCATAACCACCTATTTGAAATTTGATACATTAAAAAACATTAAAGTAAAAAATCAGCACGCTTATTAACTCTTATTTTAACATCTTTATAAATTCATTTACATTCATCCAGGCATCTGTAATAGTTTGTTCTCTTAATTCTTTACTGATTTGTTCTGGATACATAAATTTTCCTACTTGCTTAGGTCCAACCGAAGATCTCTTTTCAAATTTCTCAGAAATGATTCTTATTGATTCTTGAATGAGTTCATTATCTTTATATTCTTTAATCTCTAATGCAACTGATTTGTATCCTTTCTTATAATACTTAACTAATGCATAAATATCGTAAGCATCTTTTCCATCTAATCGTTGATCTAAAACAAATCCCTTCATGATTATCATGGATAAAATATTAGCTATCCTAATTTCTATTTTCGTTTCCCCGCCACCATCTGGTAGATTCCCAGAAAGAATATATTTAAAGTTATGGTCAAATACAATATCAATCCCCTTGGTACGCCTTGCTAATAATTCGGGTTGAATTTTTAAGTGCCTGTGAGCCTTTCCAAGATTAACATTCAATGATGTTAATAAATCAATTTGTATTTCTAAGTTATCTTTTACTGTTTTAACAAAGGAAGCCGGAACGTTTTCTTTTGTTCTTGAATGCTTATTCTCATATCCCAAGTCTTCAAGATATTCAATAAGTAATTTATACTTATCTGGACTTGTTTCAATTAATTCCGGATTAACAGCTAAATCAATATCTATAGAGCCGATATGTTTAAATTCAGTTTTTCCAACTAAATTTTGATCTAAAATAAAATATGGTGCCCAACCACCAATTAAGACTAACTCTTCCCTGTATTCTCCAATGCTTGCAAAGAGTTCTAATAAATAGGATTTTGAAATATCTGTTTTATCAATTAAATATGAATTAATGTTTCTTACTTCTTTCATTAAAAACCTATTATTTTTTCTCTAATTTTCTCTGCTTGTTCAGTTCCCCTTTTGGGATAACTCCATAAATCAACATACAACTGGATGGTTCCAACGACAGGAACTCCTTGAATAACTGAATTATTGTAGAATACCCCTTTATCATAAGGTTTAATAATAAATAAATTAGCACCTTTTTCTGTTTCCCTGAGATCTAATAAGTGCTTCCATTTTTCAATCGAACCTTCAATATAAAGATCGAAGTGAATAAAATCACGTACATAAGGTGCAAGAACAGAAGAAGCCGCAAGCCTTGTAAATGCAGCGTTTAAATTTAATTCTGCTTTTGCTTTAATTACTGCTTCAGAAATCTCAGATAAATCCTTAGAAAAAGTATAAAATGAAAGGATTTTATTTTTTTCAAAAGTATTATTTAATGAATATGCCTCGGACCACCTATCTAAAAGTTGAGTCTTCACCTCTAATTTTATTCCCAAACCTTTCTTCTTCATTATATAATCTTCTTCATAAAGCTTATTTACAACCTCACTTGTATAACCTAAACTTACATTTGCTTCTTCTGATAATTGTTTTATATACCACCATTCTTGATCGGGATTCTCTAACAATACTCTAACAATCCTTGATGCAACCGGAGAAAATAAATCTTTGAATTCTCTCTTCTCAAGATTCTTCCTTTGTATGGTCCTGACATTTATATAAATATTCCTGTAAGAAAAATAAATATTACCATCAAAATCAAGATAGTTAATACCTTCCGACCGGCAAACCTCTGCACTTCGTTTACTAATATAAGGTGCGATAATCATTGAGTTACCTTTGAAACTTTCTGAATATTTTTTTAATCGATAAATAACTGGTAAAAGATGGCTTGGTCTTGATATTGCCTTATATTCAATAATTATCTTCAGACTCTTATTATTTATTTCTGTATTTATTAACATATCAGGTCTAAAACCATTTATCTCCGGAACTTCAAAGATCTCTGAACATTTTACTGCCCCTCCGAAAACCTCTTGAAATTTGCTGCTTATTAAATTAATTATTTGCCTTTTATCAATTTCCATACCTTATGTTTCTCCATATTGATAAGTTTCGCGTATACGCGAAACTCTGCTTACAGTGAAATTATAGCATAATTTTAGAGCTTTGTCAAGAAGAAAAATGTTCAAATGTTAAAGTGTTCAATAGTTCAAGTGTTTAAAAACTGTTAAAAAGTTAAAGATGTTACGATAGTTCAATTGTTCAAGTGTTATTAACGAGACGTACTTTGCTTTTTTCTCTC